>JAUWGF010000123.1:0-5815 GCA_030606515.1 Deltaproteobacteria bacterium
TGGGAGATATTGTATGCGCAAAATAGCGCCGATTAGAACCCCGGGCAGGGTTCCTATTATAACTGCCCACGTGAGAGGCCACACCATTCGACCTTCTTTTATATATCGATAGACCCCACTGGGAATGGCAACAATATTAAAAAGCTGGTTAGTGGCACTGACTGCCGGAGTGTTGAAACCAAGAAAGCTTACCTGGAAGGGCAAGATTAGAAAAGCGCCAGATACACCACCCATTGAAGTAAAAAAAGAAATAACAAAAGCTACAAGAGGTGGGATCCAGGGACTTACTTCGATATCAGCAATCGGGAAATACATTCTGAAATCCTCAATGTTGCCATTGGGCAATTTCTCAATCTCTCAAATGGCCTGTTGTCCTCAACGGTCTTGTCAAAGCATTTGCCTTATGTTAAGCATCACCTGCTTTAAGGGCGGCGTAGCCAAGTGGCTAAGGCGACGGTCTGCAAAACCGTTATTCCCCGGTTCAAGTCCGGGCGCCGCCTCCAATACTATATACTCACCAACCATTCATACTCCTTGCCAGTCTGGGAATGAACAATTACCCTTAGTATATACTCTCATCCATTGGAATCCAAAAGAGCTTGAAGGTATAACATGCGTGTAGTCGTCATTGGAGCTGGTGAAGTAGGTCGCCACATTTGTCAGCAACTCTCAGGAGAAGACCACGAAGTCGTTCTCATAGACAGAAATGCCGATCGTCTAAAGCGCGCGGAGCGGGATCTTAATATACTTGCCATTGAGGGAAACGGGGCCTCTGCCCGGACCCTGGAACAGGCGAATATCACAAAGGCCGATCTTTTTATTGCTGTCACTGACATTGACGAGGTCAACCTGATTGCCTGTATCATGGCAAAGGAGTATGGCGTATTACGCCGTGTGGCCAGGGCCAGGAACGAGGAATATTTTTCCGGTGCTTCTCCACTGAATGAGTATCGGCTGGGCATAGATCTCCTGATTAACCCTGATCAGGTCATGGCCCAGGAGATACTCAGGATCAGTGAGGTATCAGAGGCCTTTGAGGTGGTTGATTTTGCTCACGGCGAGGTCGTGCTGGTGGGGTACCAGATAAAAGAGGGCAATCCTGTCTGTGGTGTAACACTGGCTGATCTGAAGGATTTAAGGGGACTCTATGATTTTGTAATAGTTGCCATTGTCCGGGGAGGAGAGACCACCATTCCCAGAGGGGGTGACCTCATCCAGGCTGAAGACCGTATTTACGTGGTTGTGAGGCGCAAGGACATGGCGGCAGTGGAAGATTTGTTCAACCTGTGGAGCATGGCTCCTAAAAAGGTCTTTATCATCGGCGGAGGCCGGGTCGGCTTTCGGGTAGCCAAGGCCCTGGAACAACAGAAGGTGGACGTTGCCCTTGTGGAGACCGATCCCATAAGATGCGAGCATCTTGCCGAGCATTTGGATAGTGCCGTAGTGCTTAACTTTGATGGTCTGGACGCCCATGATTTGCTGTCAGAGGGAATAGACACGGCAGATCTCGTGGTGGCTGTCACAGATGGAGATACCACAAATATCCTTTCAAGCCTCCTTGCAAAGTATCACGGTGCAAAGAAGTGCATAACCCGCATAAGCCGTCCGGATTTCATCCCGCTCCTTGGAAAGCTGGGAATAGATGTTGCCCTCAGCCCAAGGCTTGTAGCAGCCAATATGATTCTGCGTTTTGTGAGGCGGGGCGCGATTCTCTCTGTTGCTTCATTACTTGGGAGCGAGGCAGAAGTGCTGGAGCTTGTGGCCTCTGAGCGTTGGGTGTATGTAGATAAGCCCTTAAGATCTATAGACTTTCCCATGGATACCAACCTTGGTGCAGTGGTCAGGCAAGGAAAGGTGATCATTCCCTCAGGAGATACAGTGTTAAAGGCAGGAGATCGACTGATAATCTTCAGCATGAAGAAGGCGATCCCCATGGTGGAACAGCTCCTCACCTCATGAGACTGGGTACGGGTACTATAGGGGTCCTGTTGGGTTGGCTCTTTCTCTTCCTTTCAGTTGCCCTTCTGATCCCCATCGCATTCAGTATATATTACGACGATGGGAACTGGCGGTTCTTTGTCATCTCCAGCGCAATTGGATTGGTGCTTGGAGGAGGGCTTGTCTGGTCTTGTGTCTCAGAGCCGGAGATAGGTCATAGGGAGGGATTTGCAATTGTGGCCTTTAGCTGGCTTGCTGCTGCTGCCCTGGGGGCACTGCCATATTATCTCTCCGGGGCCATCCCGAGCTATCTCAATGCCTATTTCGAATCCATGTCCGGTTTTACCACTACCGGTGCCACAATATTGGAAAGGGTTGAGGTCCTGGGGCCCAGCCTGCTCTTCTGGAGGGCCTTTACCCAGTGGCTGGGGGGTATGGGGTTCATAGTCCTCTCCCTGGCAATTCTGCCCATACTCGGAATCGGGGGTATGCAGCTCTTCCGGGCAGAGATGCCCGGCCCTACAAAGGACCGCATTACACCCAGGATCCAGGATACTGCCCGGATCTTGTGGAGCGTGTACGTGCTATTTACGGCAGTTGAGACCGTGTTGCTTATGTTAGCCGGCATGAGCTTTTTTGATGCCATCTGCCATGCCTTTTCCACTCTGGCTACTGGTGGATTTTCTACCAGGACCGATAGTATAGCAGCATTTCACAATCCGTGGATCGACTTCATTGTAATCGTGTTTATTATCCTTGCCGGAATAAACTTCTCCCTCCATTACCGCCTGCTTTCAGGTAACTGGAAGGCATTCGGCCAAAGCGAAGAACTCCGTTTTTACCTTGGCATAGGCATTGTTGCGACCATATTCGTCATACTTGCAAATATTCTCTTTGCAACATATGACTCATGGTCAGATAGTCTGAGATATAGTACTTTTCAAGTATGGACCATACTCACCGGCACAGGCTTCCACACAGCGAATTTTGATCAGTGGGCACCTATGTGCAAGATTACCCTGGTCACTCTTATGTTTTTGGGAGGAATGGCAGGTTCTACTACCGGCGGTATTAAGCAGGTCCGAATACTCTTGTTCTGGAAGTTCACGAGAATGCAGATACGAAAACTGATCCACCAAAGGGCGGTGGTATTCGTCAAACTTGACAATCGTAAGGTCCCTGCAGAGGTGATCCAGTCCATACTGGGATATCTCTCTTTATATGCGGTTGTGTTTGTGGTTGCGACTCTGATTGTAACCGGACAGGGGCTGGACATGGTTACCGGCTCTGTGGCGATTATTGCTACTTTAAACAACATAGGCCCGGGGCTGGCAGGCGTCGGCCCATGCCAGAATTATGCTCACATCCCTGATCTCTCTAAGGGCGTTCTTATCATGTGTATGCTGGCAGGACGGCTGGAACTCTATACTATAATTATACTCTTTGTGCCTTCGTATTGGAAGGATGTTCGCTATCCCAGGTGGCGGTGGAGTAAAACCTGATCAAAGGAGATATCATCATGGCACTAATGGAAATAAACGTTTCTCCCCTTGGGACCGGATCCACGAGTGTAGGAGAATTCGTGGTAAATATGCAGAGGCTGCTTGCAGGGCAGGGACTTCCATATGAGCTTACGGACATGGGGACGATAATTGAAGGAGATATTGATCAGCTCCTTGCTTTAGCAAAGGCCTTGCATGAAAGCACTTTTTCTAATGGGGCAAAACGGGTATACACGGTTATAAAGATAGATGACCGCCGTGACAAAGAGGTCCATCTGGGCCAGAAGACCGGATCGGTCAAAGAAAGGCTTTGATGAAGCGATATCTTCCTCTTTTTACTACAATTGCCTTTATTGCACTCCTGGCACTGGGAATCTGGTCCGGCGAGGTGCCTGTAGTCTGGAACAAGGCCATTACCGTATGCCTTAGCTGTATTGGAATCGGCTAATGGAACGTCTGCGCAGAAAAAGTCAGTATATCTTCACATTGCTGGCCAACGCTTACTGGCTTTTTCCGTGGAAAAGTCCCATATATCAAGGACCTCTTAAAAAGCTCTGTTTCCCGGGGCTCAATTGTCACTCTTGTCCTGCTGCCACCACGTCATGTCCCCTTGGCGCCTTTCAGAATCTTCTGGCAACTCTGCGCCCGAGTCTTCAAATGGGACAGTTACATGTTGGGGCATACGTTTTGGGAAGTCTTGGTCTGATAGGTTCTATCGCTGGCCGGATGCCCTGTGGTTGGATTTGCCCCTTTGGCCTGTTGCAGAAGTGGCTGTTCCTCCTTCCGGTTCCCAAGTTTTCATTCTGGAGGCCCCTCAGAATGGGCCCATATCTATTCCTTATTGTCTTTGTGGTCTTGCTCCCTTTGCTTGTGGTGGATTCATTAGGTTACGGCTCCGTCTGGTTCTGCAAATATGTCTGCCCGGCAGGGACGCTTGAGGCCGGTATTCCGCTGCTTTGGCTGGATCAGGGGCTCCGTAGTACCGCAGGTTGGCTGTTCGCATACAAGTTTATCGTATTGATACTCCTCTTGATCTGGTGTACTTTAACATCCCGTCCATTCTGCAGGGCAATCTGTCCTCTTGGAGCTATCTACGGCCTTTTCAACAGGGCAAGCTGGCTGCAGTTGCGTTTTCATCCTGACCGATGTGTCCAGTGCGAGGCATGCCTGACCATATGCCCTACTGATGTATCTTTTTATAATGGTCTGGATGACCTGAATTCGGCTGCCTGTATCAGATGCCTCAGATGCTATACCATCTGTCCATCTAATGCCGTATCTCTGGAGTTTGGTCCGGTGCGGGAGGATATTAGTAAGGCTGTTAATACCATAGAGAGTTAAGTTATATGAAAAGAAAATTGATACTTGCCACCCGTAACAAAGGTAAGCTGAAAGAAATCCAGGTGCTTCTTTCCGATCTTGATATTGACATCATGCCTCTGGATGAAGCAGAAAACGCACCTCATGTGGTAGAAGATGGCAAGACCTTTGTGGAGAATGCTTTTAAGAAGGCCAAGGTTATTGCCGAGGCCACGGGAATAATGGCCCTTGCCGATGATTCCGGACTAGAGGTAGATGCCCTTGATGGGGCCCCGGGTGTTCACTCCGCCCGCTATTCAGGGGAAAATGCCTCTGATGCCTCAAACAACGAAAAGCTCCTGGCTGATCTTAAAGGGGTATCTTCAGGAAAGAGGAGCGCTCACTTCAGTTGTGTGATCATAGTCTATCATCCATCCGGCCGGTGGATAAGCACTGAGGCCAGATGCGAAGGTGAAATTACCAAAAAATTTATAGGAGATAGAGGTTTCGGCTATGACCCTGTTTTTTACATCCCTTCTATCAAGCGGACAATGGCCCAGCTTTCACCAGAGGAAAAAAACAGCTTGAGTCACAGGGGCAAAGCCCTTGAAAAGCTGAAGTCAAAGTTACCTGGTTTTTTGGATTCACTTGAATCAGGATCTTAAAGAAAGGGAGCCGCTTGCAAAACCCAAGATTTTGTTCAAGGGCAAGGCGCGAGGAGGTTAAAAAGCGCAGTGTACTGGGCGTACATGAGCATTTTTCACCGACGAGCAACGCAGCCATCGGGCGAAAGATGGGTTTTTCAAGTGGCTCAGAGGTGATTAACAATGAAGCTTGAAATATACGCCAAGGAAGAATGCCTGCGTCAGGCAGTTGAGATAACCAAGACATATGCACAATCAGGGGAAAACAAACACGGCCCGGTGACGGAGTTCCTGGAGCTGGTTTATCAGAAGCTCTTGGAACTACGGGCGGATGTCAGCAAAAATGACTAGGATGTTTCTAATTTAATTCCGATATTCAGGGAAGGCAGTTACGTATGATACATGGTCACGGTGGGGATATCTATTCCCTGG
>JAUWGF010000192.1:0-3068 GCA_030606515.1 Deltaproteobacteria bacterium
ATTGACAAAAATTGGTCTTACCGCAGAGGAGCAGGTGGAAGGTAGAAGGCTGAAGGCTGAAGTAAATTAGAGGGAGAGGATTAAAGGATTAGAAAGGATAGTGTATGCATTGGCGTGAACTTATAAGGTTTGGCAAAGGGCTCATCAACTTGTTTTAAAATGCTATCGTGTTACGGCAACGTTCCCAGAGACTGACATTCGTGTTCATGCCGAGCTCGGCATGGTTAGTAATCTAAATTTAATTCAACATTTTCAAAAAACAACATTCCATGAAACGTTGTTATAGGGTAGAATAATAATCGAGCCTCTTGCAAAACACATCTGTTTTTTTGTTCGAAAAGGAGTCTGAGATGCAATCGGTCAAGGATTTGAAAGACTTAGTTTTTTCTGAGAAGAGCAAATCGTTTTTTCTAAAAGCTATGCGGCTGGTCGTTGTTGCTTTCCTGCCCATGCTATTAGTCCACTGTGCTCCCCAGGACCAGGCGAACATGCTGGAAAGGCGTGTAAGCAGTCTGTCTGCGGAGAACCGTGCCTTGAGCAATCAGATTAATTCCCTGAAGCAGGAAGTCGCGGATATGGGAAAGGCCCAGGACATCGCCTCTGTGAGGAGTCGACAGGCAGAGCTTGCAAACCGGATGGACGAGTTGCAGGCAGAACTCCTCAGGATGAACGGCCTTGTCGACCAGATTGGCCACAAAAATGAGCAGGATGAAGGGGAGACAGTTCGTTTCAGAGAGGATCTCAAGGAACAAGTAGAGAATTTGAGAGAAGAAGTCAAACTGCTTCAAGCCTCTACCAAGGTGACAAAGGAGGTGGAGCAGGCCAGGAAAAAAGCCGCCCAGGGTGCAGTGGACCTATATCAGCAGGCATTAGATCTGATCAAACAGAAAAAGTACAAGGATGCCAAGAAGACCCTGAGGACATATATAGAAAAACACCCCCATGGGAAAAGGGTTGCCAATGCCTATTTCTGGATGGGTGAGTGTGAGTACAACCTCCAGCGCTTTGAAGAGGCAATCCTGGAATACCAGAAGGTAATAAGCAGGTATCCAAAAAGTAACAAGGTGCCGGACTCCTTGCTGAAACAGGGCATTGCCTTTGCGAAGCTCGGAGACAATGAAAGCGCAAAGATAGTACTTAACAAACTCATCAAAAAATACCCAAAGAGCCCGCAGGTAAGCGTAGCCAAGAAGAAGATTGCAAGATTAAAATAGAAGTCGCTTCAGAGACTATATGAACCGGATATTACCTATGGCAGTTCCGGGGTTTAAGACCCTGTGCTGCCTTTTTCTATTTGTTGTTGCAAGTGTGCTGATTGCTGATAAAGCAGTGTGCCGCAGGGATACCCTGTCGATATCTGTAGGTGGGCTGTGGGATCTTAGTGGAGACCACTGCAGAGAGGGCCAAGCTGCATATATAGCTGCAAGAAAGGCCGTAGAGTGTCTTAACTCCCAAGGCGGAATTGGCGGCAGGCCTCTTGAGTTGGTAGTGGCTGACACCAGAGGTGAACCGGGCAGATTGTTAATCGAGGCCGGGAAACTTGTTGAACAGGAAAAGGTGGTGGCCTTGCTGGGCCCCACAAGTGAAACTCTGATTCCGGTCCTGAGAAGCTATGCAGAGGCACACAATGTACCTATGGTGTTAACATCCGGGGATGACCCTCTTTTACCCTTCAGAAAGAAAGAATCTGTTTCCTGGACATATAGCATCTCTCCGAGCCTTGGACCTGCAATAAAGGCCCTTTTCCGGGAGTTTGCCAGGGCCGACCTTGAACCGGTCGCTCCCCTTGTGGCTGACAACGCAAAGGGGAAGAGGGCTTCTTTGTGGCTTCAGGGCTATGGACCGGAATATCATTTGCGCATTCTACCATTCCAAGACTTTGGGCTGCATGACACCGATGTGGTTTCACAGTTGCAGCAATTCAAAGAAGAAGGGGCACAGGTAATAGTGGCTTGGGGGCCAAGGAGTTGGGGGCCTGCGTTGTTACGTTCTGCGAAAAGAATTGGTATACCTGTGGCGGTTCCGGTACAGCTTCTTTCATCAGATATGCTAAAAGAATACACAGGTTCTTTCAGGCTGTGGACAGCAGCACCTCCGCTACTCTTAGGCTACGATATTCCATTATCGCATCCCTGTGCATTTATAATAAATAGATTTATGAAGGCCATGGGAAAAGAAGCAAGGGGGTTTTCTATTGAGGAATTTCTAGCAGCAGGTGCGGCCTGGGATGCGCTCCACCTCACGGCAATGGGGCTGAGGACGTCAAGCACTGCTACGCATAGTGACCTGCGCCAGGCCCTTGAGGGTCTCGATCAAAAATATTATGGGGTCATGGGTGTATTTAAACCCCGCGAGAGAGATCACTCAGGCCTTGTACCAAGTTCTCTTATTGTCCTTGAAAGGGGTACAAATGGCTGGAAACCTGTAATATCCTCAAGAAGAAGGCGTTAAGGATTCCAGTTCCTTCAGGAAATTTATAAGGGAGTCGTTTTCTGAACTGGATCTGAGACTGATTCTGATGCACTCACCTTCAATGCCTACAAAGTTCTCGCAGTCTCTGATGAGGATGCCATTCTTCCTGAGATTTTTTGTGACGTAATCGGCTGTCCATGGTTCCAGGACCTGAAACAACATGAAGTGGGTAGCCCCGTCAATGGGCCTTAACAGGGAAAATTCAGCGAGGTTCGACAAAAGACGGGCCTTTTCTTTCTTACAGTAGTCCCTTACCTCCTGTTCATAATCTATTTGATCAACAAGATATTCACCTGCAATCTGTGCAAGGCGGCTTACTGCCCAAGGCCTGGCCCCAGAGGCCAGCACTTCGATAAGATCGCTTGCACCAACTGCGTAGCCCAACCTGAGGCCCGGCACCCTGTAAATCTTTGAGAAGGAACGGAGCAGCACGAGGTTTGGCGGGAATTCTTCTGAAATCAATGAACTTTCAATGTCAGGGGCCACAAATGGTGCATAGGATTCATCTACCACCCACGTAGCTTCCCTGCGAAGGGATATGAGTTGCTGCAACTCCTTTGTAGAGATAAAGCGTCCTGTAGGATTATTCGGATTGC
>JAUWGF010000035.1:0-12989 GCA_030606515.1 Deltaproteobacteria bacterium
CCTGCCGGTCTTTCCGCGCACCAGTTCGGGTACATCGGGATTCTTTTTCTGGGGCATAATGCTTGAGCCGGTACAGAAGCTGTCAGGCAGATCCACAAAGCTGAACTCTGCAGAGGTCCACAGAATCAGTTCTTCAGACAGTCTGCTCAAATGGGCCATTGCAATGCTTGCAGTTGCCAGAAACTCGATAATAAAGTCCCGGTCGCTTACAGCGTCCAGACTGTTAGCAGTAATTCCATGGAAGCCCAGCTCCTCAGCCACGTATTCCCTGTCTATTGGGAAGCCGGTTCCGGCCAGGGCCGCACTTCCAAGGGGACAAATATTTACCCTTTTTCTGCAGTCTTGGAGCCTATCCCTGTCACGCCTGAACATTTCAAAATAGGCCAGCATGTGATGTGGCCAAAGAACCGGCTGTGCCCTCTGGAGATGGGTATAGCCAGGAAGTATCAGGTCCTCGTGGGCCCTTGCCTGGTGCAAAAGCGCTTCCTGCAGCAATGAAAGGAGGCCATCCAGGCGATCGATTTCTTCTCTCAGGTAAAGTCTGATGTCTGCAGCAACCTGATCATTACGGCTTCTGGCTGTGTGAAGCCTTTTCCCGGCCTCTCCGATGCGCTCAACCAGGGCCTGCTCGATGTTCATATGTACATCCTCAAGCTCGTGGCTCCATACAAAGCCTCCGGAAGCGATTTCTTCCTCTATCTCGCCAAGGCCCTTAATTATGGCATCTGCGTCTTTATCTGAGATAATCCCCTGTCTTGCCAGCATGCGGGCATGTACCTTGCTGCCTGCTATGTCCTGGCGATACAGTCTGCAGTCATAGTGGACAGAGGCAGAAAACTCCTCCAGCATTTTTTCAGTGGCCTCCAGGAATCTACCGCCCCAAGGTTTTTCCAGGGCATTCTTATCCACATTCATAGTCTAATATCCAAAAATGCCTTTGCTCTTTTAATTTGTTAGACGTTGGACGTTCGATGTTCGATGTTCCTCTTTTGCCTCTCCGCATCTTGTTCAGGGTAATTACTTGTTATCGCTAAGGCAACCAAGATCTTTCGGAATAAGTATATGAATCTTAAAATCCTCACAAATCCCTCAATCCCTCAATTCTCAATTCACACTTTTCTATCCTTTTCTCATTCTCCTTATGATATAGTAAATTACTATATACCATATTATTTGCAGCCAGGTCCACAAACGGTTCTGTGATTTTGCCCATGAAAGCAATGGCCTGAGAGATACCAATGTATTACTGGATCGTCCTCTTCAAGAAAATAAGTAAATTTAAATACGAAAACAGGGAGATTATCAGTGCGCTCATTTTGTTTTGCATTGCACTGACGTTGCTGAACGCTGTCATGATATTCAAAGAGGGCCTTGATCCCTTTTCTTCCCTTTATTTTAGCTTTGTAACCGCAACGACTGTCGGTTACGGGGACATTTCACCCACAACAACAATCGGCAAGATTACCTCAGTAATTTATATGCTTGTCTCTATCGGTGCCTTGGGTACTGCTATCGGGGTCATTACCACAAAAGCATTTGATTTTTTAACAAGAAAAAAGAGGGGTTTGACAGTGATTAAAGACAAGGTCGATTTGCTGATAATCGGTTATCCAAACGAGGCCAAGGTTTGTAAGATTGTTCAGGAATTTCGTCAAGATCCGCGTTTCAGGACGTCTGTAATCGTTATTGTGACAAACCGTCTTGAGGAACGGCCGGCCTGGATGGCAGAGGAGGCTGTCTTTTTCGTCAGGGGGCTGGGATCGAAAAAAGAGGTCCTTGAGCAAGCGAACGTCCGGTCCGCACGCCATGTTCTTGTGCTTGCCAATGATCCCTTTGATGAGGTGTCTGATGAATTCTCATCATCAGCTGTCATTATGAGCGAACGCCTGAATCCTGATGCATATACCATTGCTGAAAAGGTCCGGGAAGACAGCTACTTGTTTGAAATAGCGGAGTGTGACCGTGTTGTTTCGGTTTCAAGGGCAGGAGAGCTTGTCCAGGAGCTTCAGGACCCTGGTGCAATTGAATTTGCTGAATGCATTTTCTCCAATCAGAGCAGAGGTAATCAGTACAATATTGAGATAGACAAAGATATAAGTTGGGGAGAGGTTGTCTTAGACCTTCTTGATAAGGGCGCAACTGCTATTGGCTATAAGAATGCAGGCGAATCCGGATTCAATTTTATACCCAAAAAGGATGATACGATAAAGGCGGGCGCATCTGTAAAATATATTGCAAAAGATCCATTAAAATGAAACATGATTCAGGGTTTTTGCAGAGTAATCATCAATATCTTTTTTCCCGGTCAGAAATATCACATAAACATAATGAGAAAGAGAGACATCTTTTATTCTTTGACATAGTTCTATCCCATCCATTTTAGGCATTTGCCAGTCAAGGATAGCAATATAGATATCCTCCTTTTCATTCTGGAAAATTGCCCATGCCTCTTGGCCATCATGTGCTTGTAATACTTCATACCCATGATTCGCCAATGCCTTTGCCAAAACCATGCGTGAGACATTTTTTTCTTCTGCAATAAGGATTTTCTTTTTCTTTGCCTGATTTTAAAACAGGTTCTTTATTTTCCCCAATTCTTCCTCCAGTTCATTATAAGCCTTTTCCATGTCCTGGATTTTACCTTCCTTTCCCATGGTCTCTATTGCCTTTTCCAGTTCCTTTAGAGCAGAGGAGCCGTCTGCTGCCTCTGATGGTAAAGGCCCCCATGCAGACACTATTTCCCGCAGAATCTGACGATTTGTAGTGTTATCATCTACAATTAATGTTGAGTTATTTGATATAGATATCCGTATCTGGAAACAAAAGGCTTGCGATTGCGTTGAACTTCTCCTTCAGAACTTGAGCGTAATCTGACGTTCTATCCAGACGACCCTCCCGTGCCTCGTCGTTGATTTTTTTGGCCGCCTCGAAAAGCTCCATAAATCCGAGATTACCCGCAGTGCCTTTCAGAGAATGAGATGCTCTGGCCACCTCTTCTGTATTTCCTTCATTAATGGCCGATTGAAGTTTATCCATGTCTGACATGCCGGTCTCAACGAAAAGCTCGCTAAGTTCCAGATATTCCTCTTTTTCCAGGCCTATGTTTTCCGCTAATTCACTAATATTCATAAATTCTCCCTCCTCAATACCCATTTTTCGACAGCTTTAAAAACAAGCTCCCTTTTAATCGGTTTTGAAATATAATCTTCCATATTTCCCTCGATACACTTTTCCCTGTCGCCTTTCATGGCATGGGCAGTCATGGCAACGATTGGAATTCTGAACTTTTTAACGTTTCCGCTATGCATTTCATTCTCCCAGTTCCGGATCTCCTCAGTAGCTTCCATTCCGTCCATCTCCGGCATCTGGATATCCATGAAGATCAGGTCAAAATCCCTCGGAGATGCCGCGTATTTTTCAACAGCCTCTTTGCCATTATTAGCTATTTCTACCTGATACCCGGCCTTGGTTAGCATTATCTTTGCCAGCTTTTGGTTAACCGAGTTATTTTCCACTAACAGGATGTGCACAGAATGTTTCATATCCTCACGGATGGAGTACTGTGTTACGATTGAGTCTTTGGTTTTGAATTTTGGATTTTGAATTGATTCATCTTCTTCACTCAGTATCCTCTCCATCATCTGAAACAGCTTTTCTCTGCGAATCGGTTTACTGAGAAAGCCGTTAAATCCCGCATCTTCACATTCTTTAGAATCCCGCGCCATTAAAGAAGATAGAGCAAAAAGAGGAGTGTTTTGAATTTTGGATTTTGAATTTCTGATTTTTTTTTGCCACTTCATGGCCGCTCATGCCTGGCATTTGAACATCACAGATGCAAAGGTCAAACAATTTTCCTTTTTCCGCTGCCTTTTGTAAGGTTGGAACAACAGCTTCTCCATCCGTAAGGGCAACTACAGTCATTCCGCCCAATTCTTAAAGTATGCCTTAATATGTCCAGGTTATTCCGGTTGTCATCAACAATAAGAATGCTCATGCCTGAAAGAAATGCAGGTTTGTATCTCTTAGTTTTTTTATCTTTAGTTTTTTTTAGCCATGCAGTGAAGTGAAAGGTGCTGCCCTTGCCTTCACTTACAGTTTCCGCCCAGACATCACCATTCATAAGTTTTGATATCTGCTTGCAAATGGACAGACCTAAACCGGTACCACCATACTTTCTCGTAGTGGAACCGTCGGCCTGCTGGAAGGGTGTAAAGATAGTGGATAGTTTGTCTTTCGGGATACCGATGCCTGTATCCCTGATTTTTGCATGGAGTTTTAACAGGTCATCCTTTTCCTCTTCAATATCAAGGGAAAGTTCAATCTCTCCCGACTCGGTAAACTTGGGAGCATTGCCCATCAGATTGGTCAGCGCCTGTCGAAAGTGCAGAGGATCACCTTTTACGTAGGTAGGTATGTTGTCCCCTATATGGCACAGGATTTCGATCGGTTTTGATTCAATTTTTGGGCGGATTAATTCACAGACATCGTAGGCAATGAGTTCAGGGTCAAAGTCAATCTCTTCAAAATCCAACTGTCCCGCCTCAATCTTGGAAAAATCAAGGATGTCGTTGATCAATGAAAGCAGGGATTCGCCGCTTCTCTTAATGATACTTGCGTAATCGATCTGGTCATCATTCAAATTGGTGTCCAGGAGCATATCGGTAATGCCGAGCACCGCGTTCATGGGTGTACGAATCTCATGGCTCATGTTGGCAAGAAACTCACTCTTGGCCTGGTTTGCGATCTCCGCCTTTACTGCCATTTCGTTGGCCCCGGCGATGGCATCTTCGAGTTGTTGATTTGTATTTGTCAGTTCCTCTTCGATTTTTTTGCGGTCGGTGATGTCTCTGGCAATACCTTGAAATCCGATTGGCTGATCTTCCATATCTTTCATCAGAGATACGGAAATCTCAATGTACCCCCTGGCGCCGTCCTTTCTCGCAATTGCAAATTCATCTCCTTTGGTAGGGGCTCCTGTTTTGTAAACCTGATCGAAAATATGGTGGGCCTTTTCCCCGCTCTGGGGATCCATAAACTCCCGGCTATTAATGCCCGTGAGTTCATCTTTGCTATATCCGAATATCTTCAGCAGAGATTTATTGGAGAACGTAAAGTTGCCTGCAAGATCAGTCTCATAATAGCCGTCTTCGATGCTATCAATAATGCGTCGATATTCCTGTTGATTATCCTCTAAGATTTCCTGATACTGATTTTTCAGGACACGAATTTTGCGATCGAGTTGTTTTTTTTGCGTAATCGAGAAATCCTGCTCATCACGGACAGCTTCTTGCGACAGAAAGAGATCAATACATAATTGGATAATGGCCGTGCCATGATATCTTGCGACAGGATCAGATAATTGTTCAGGTAACACAAAAAGCAATACAGCGTTTAATTTGCTGACAGGAATTGCATAGGCCAGGATACCGTCTGAAAGTTCAGCATGGACCAGGCCGCCTTTCTTTTTGGCATTGCCGACCAGATTTTTACGGATTTTATCCGGTAAACACGAGGCTTTTTTTAAAGAAACGTTTTCGCCATTATCCAATACGAACTGAAAAACGCCGTCCGGCATGCGTTCTTTAAGTGCCATTAGCAATCGATGCAGCTTTTCATTCTGGTCGTCAAACTCAAAGAAGATGTTGTCTAAGGCATCCATCGTGTTTACCCTTCTTGAATTTCGTAAAGATCCCTGGCTTTTGACATTTCGTCCGGCAGATTTCTCGCCAGTGTCTTGTATTCCTCAGGGTTGTTTTGAATGTGGGTAGTCAGAGGAGGCGAGAGCATCCCTTTCATTCCGGGGATGGCAGGATAACCTGATCGGGAGACGATGTATTCTGCAATCTGGATTATCCCTGTAACGCTGGACGGGGAGACGTCTTTCAGCGTTTTGTGGTGATTTTTGATCCCTTCCTGTATTTCATAGGAAAGTTTCCAGTCACGAGCCAGCTCATATCCTATCGCGCAGTGATCGGTCCCGATAATCTCTCTCTCATATTTTGTGATCTGCCCGGATTCAGGCTCATAGGTCTTGCATGTCTGAAGAAATAAGTCCTGTGCGACCTGATCCTCAACAATCATCCCGATGTCATGGAGAATGCCGCAGAGGAAAACATCCTCCCCTTTTTGCTCGACAATACGCTCCGCGATCATTTTGCCGCAGATGCTCACTGCCGCGCAATGAAGCCATAACATTTTCCTGGAAAAGATATCCTCATGCGGACTTTCCATGAAGACATCCTTGAGGGCTTCGACGACAACGAGGTTATGCAGGTTTTTCATGCCGACGAATACCACGGCCCTGTCGATGTCGTCGACCTTTTGCCTGAGCCCGTAATAGGGACTGTTGACCACACGCAGCAGACGCACAACCAATGAAGGATCCATCCTTATTATTTCTTCGAATTCCTTTATAGAACTGTTTTCGTCAGAAATCAGCCTGGACAAACGTATTGCCACATGAGGTAAAGTTTTCAAGTTATTGAATTTTTTAAGCAATGAATGTGCTTTTGTCATATGTTCAGAATTTTCTTTATCTCTTGCGACAGATCTTTAAAGTTAAACGGCTTCTGGATAAAACCATTACAGCCCCGTGCCATGATTTCCGTTGCTTCTCCATTAATGCTGTATCCACTTGAAAGAAGGACCTTTACGTCTGGATTCATTTCTTTTAGACGGTCGTATACTTTGCTGCCCCCCATATCGGGCATGACCATGTCCAGAAGGACAAGATCAATAGTATCCCGGCATTTCTTATAAACTTCCATGGCTTCTTCCCCGCCTTTTGCTGTTAAGGCATCATAATCCATGGCCTTCAGCATTTCCTGACTTACTTCCAGGACCAATTCTTCGTCATCTACGAGGAGAATCGTTTTATGTCTCATCAGAAGCTGTTCTTCCCTGACCACTGCCCCCTGATTTCTGACCACTGCCTTTGTTGCGGGCAGATAGATTTTGAAAGAGGTCCCCTTTCCCTTTTCGGATTGAACATCGATGTATCCGCCGTGTGCCTTTATGATGCCATAAGCCGAGGCCAATCCAAGGCCTGTACCTTGACCTATTTCCTTGGTAGTGAAAAAGGGATCAAAAATCCTCTCAAGTGTCTTTTCCTCCATGCCGGTGCCTGTATCGGTAACAACTAACTTTACATAATTACCAGACTTTGGTCTGTGGATCTCAGCGCCGATGTCCTTATGGGTGACATTCATAGTCTTCAAAAAGAGGTTTCCACCTCCCGACATAGCATACGCGGCATTGACATAAAGATTCAGGAGGATCTGCTCAATCTGTCTCTGATCTGCTTCTACCATGAACAAATCACCGGCAAGTTCTTTATGAACCGTAATATCCTTTCTTGTCCTGCCAAAAGTATCTGATGTATTCTCTACCAGTTTATTTAGATTAATAGACCTGACCTGATATTTTCCCTTTCTGGCATATCCAAGAAGCTGACCGGTCAATATAGAGCCATTTTGAACCAATTTTTCAATACTCTTTAATCTCTTGTAGCCTGGGTCAGTGGATACGGTGTTTAAAAGCATTAAAGAGGCATTTCCCTGTATTCCCATCAGCAGATTGTTAAATTCATGGGCAATGCCGCCGGCCAGTGTGCCAATAGTCTCCATTTTGAGAGCTCTCTGAATCTGAGCATCTCTCTTTTTTTCCTCGGTAACATCTTTTAAGATAACAATAAATTTGCACTCTTTCTCATTGAGTGGCGAAATCCTGAGTTCAAAATGTTTGCCATTGAGCAATGCCGGAGAGTCTTTAGTGAATACCTGCAAAGACGTTTCCTTCGATTCCAGCAGGGCCTTGAGTTCCGGGCGTTGGGTTTCATGAAAAATATCAACGAAATTTGATGCCAGCAGTTTTTCTTCAGATATCCCGGACAGAGAGACAGCGACAGAGTTGACATATACAATTCTTGCATCGGATGTAATTTCCATGATTCCTTCGTCAATATTTTCCATGATGACGTCGGAATGTCTTTTGGCGGAGAGTAATTCTCTGGTAATTTGCCGGGAGTGAATATCTTCAAGGCCAATAACTTCTCCGGGGTGCTTGGTTGAAGTTTTCTGATCCGTCCGATTCAGGATAGCAAGTATATGCTTGCTCATTTTATCAAATGGACACTTCGCAATATATGCATCGGCTTCAATCTCAGCGAAGTTTGCCGTTTCTTCTGCTTCCTCAGCCGCAATAGCGGAAAGAACGACTATGTATGAATGTTTTAAGGTCGGCATCCTGCGGACAATTCTACATAGTTTCTTTCCATCAATGTTCGGCATGATCAGGTCGATAAACATAATATCCGGAATAAAATTATTCAGAATATCAAGTGCCGAAAGGCCGTCCTGTGCCGTCAAGACCTCATGTCCCTTTTTTTCAAGTAGATCCCTCATGTACTTCAACATAAGGGGATGATTATCCACAACCAGTATCTTCTTCATTTTCATAGAAGGAATACCTCATTTCAAATTGTAATCGTTTTTTGATTTAATAGACGACAAAATCTTATGGCCGCTTCTCGGCGCTTTTTATTCTCTATCCAATAGAATTCCACAATTCAGAATATGGTATATTTATTATTATATCGATCACTGGAAACAAAAGGTTAAATGAGAAAAAGACATGTAGCAGAGATATAGGGAATATAGGAGATAGCGATTCTTGATTTAAGACGAGGAACTAGCGGCTGATTCCGCCATTTCCCCCATGGGATATGAGCCCAACCATTCCAGAAAGGTGCAGCCTTTTCTGATAGCCTTGATTCCATCCCGTACGGTCGGGTCTTCTATGTGGCCTGCAATATCTACATAGAACAGGTATCTCCAGGGCTCGTTTTTTACCGGCCTGGACTGTATTTTGGTGAGGTTTATTCCAAGCTTTGCCAGGGGCTCAAGTAACTTGAACAGCGAACCCGGGCGGTCCTCAAGGCTTAAGAGCAGGGATGTCTTGTCTTTCCCGCTTGGCTTGGGACACTCATTGCCGAGAACCAGGAACCGGGTGGTGTTTCCTGCAAAGTCCTCGATGTGCCTGGCAACTGTCTGAAGGTTGTAGGTGCGGGCTGCCAAGGGACTGGCAATGGCCGCCACGGAAGAATCAACCGCTGCCCACCGGGCTGCCTGGGCAGTGCTGACCACCTCTTCTGTCGGGACTGCCCGCATGTTACGTTGCAGCCATCCTCTGCACTGGGCCAGGGCATGGGGATGAGAAAGTACGCGGCGGATCTTGTCTATCCTGCCGCTCTGACTGATGAGGTCATGAGAGATGGGCAAATAAACCTCCCCGCATACCTTGACCTTAAAATCGCAGAGCCCGTCCAGGGCCAGGGCTACAGTCCCCTCAACCGAATTTTCCACCGGCACCACCCCATAGTCTGTACGCCTACGTTCTACTTCTTCAAATACCTCGGTAATGTTCCCCAGGGGAACAAACTCAGGGGCATGGCCGAAGAACCGGGCTGCTGCCATGTGGGTAAAGGTTGTCTCAGGGCCGAGATATCCCAGCCTGGCCGGCCGCTGGGCGTTCCTGCAGGCAGATATGATTTCCCCGAATATGACCCTTAGCCCTTCAGGAGGAAAATTTTTGGCATTTTGCTTCAGAATGTGCTGGATGACTTCCCGTTCGCGGGAAAGATCAAGGGGCTGCTGAGAGGATTCCGCCTTAGTCCGGCCGATTTCCTCCGCCACCTCCAGGCGTTCCTGAAGCAGGCTTACAAGCTCAACGTCTATTTTATCAATTCGCTGTCTGAGGCGTTTGAGTTCTTGATACTGACTGTCATCCATTATTTGGACCGATCATCTCTCTGATGGCAATTAGTTCATGCCGGATTTCCTTGAGCAACTTATTGGTCCTGTCTCCGGCATCCTTCATCTTTTGTTCTTCTGTGATCCGCCTCCTGGCACCGGCTATAGTAAATCCTTCATCGTAAAGAAGAGTTTTTATACGCCTTATAAAATCTATATCTTCAATCCTGTAAAGACGTTGTTTTGCAACCCTGTGGGTACGGATTTGCCTAAATTCGCCTTCCCAGTAGCGAAGCACATGAGGTTCAACCCCGATCAGCTCACTTACCTTACCTATCCGGTAGTATTTCTTCCCCTGTCCTGGCATTTACAATCCTCTTAAGTAACCGGCTGGGGCGGAAAGCCACTGTGCGCTGGGCGGGAATAATAATCGGCTCCCCATTAACAGGGCTGGTCCCTCTGCGTGCTGACTTTTGCACGCTGCGCAGGGTACCAAACCTCACAATCTTCACTTGATCGCCATTGATCAGTGATGCCTTGATCTGGCTGAAGATCTCATTGACCAGTTGCAGGCTGACACGCAAGGAATAGCCAAGTTCATTGCTTACTGTCTCCGCGATTTCCCGCTTAGTCAAGGCCCCCATCAGTCCCTCAGCTTTGCCTTATAGGATTGAAGAACAGAGCGGACCATTGGATCATGGACTTCTGAGACCTCATGGTCTGAGAGTGTATGATCCAAAGCCCTGTATGTAAAGCGCATACCTATACTCTTTGAGCCTTCTGGAACAGGTTTCCCTCTATATACATCAAATATCTGCACTTTTTCAAGGAAATCCGGGGCCTGAGCGGAAATATATTCCAGGAGATCTTGAGCAGAAAGCCTGTCCGGGACAATTACTGCAATATCCCTCTCCACAGCAGGATACCTGGCAAGGGGAGTGAATTTAAGCTGCCGGGACGCGGCTGTTTCTAAAGCATTAAAAGAGAGTTCAAACAAAAATACAGGCTCGTCTATATCCCAGAATTCCAAAATATCCGGATCGATTTGCCCAAAGCTGCCCAAGACGGAATTTCCCCCCAATGCTATCCTGGCAGAGGTGCCTGGCAGGTAAAAAGGACCATCCGGTGTCTCAAGCACGGTTTTCCATTCGGAGATCCCAAGGGCCTGGAGCAACCCTTGCAGCACTCCTTTTAAATCAAAAAGATCTACCTGCTCCTTCGGCCATGACCATGATTCAGGATAGCGCGCCCCTGTGCACAGGGCAACTATTCTCTGTTCTTCAAGGGGAAGTTCACCTGTTCCCTTTGCATAAAATACAGTGCCAATCTCAAAAAGTCCAAGGTCCATGTTCCGCCTCGCCTGGTTTCTGGCTACTGTCCCCATCAACGAGGGAATGATACTGGTCCTCATTACCGACTGATCATCGCTCAAGGGGTTCTGTACACTTACCATCTGCATCCTTGGATCATTTTTGCCCAGACCCAGTGCCTCTATTTCCTGTGGTGACATAAAACTATATGAGATCACTTCGGTCATGCCCTGAGACGAGAGGATATTTCTTATCCTGTGAACAAGCCCTTGAGACGGTTCCGGGGCCCTGGCGGCAATTCCGGCCCGGGGTACCTGAGTCGGTATATTGGGAAAGCCGTGGAGTCGGGCTATCTCTTCTACCAGATCTACCTCTTCTTTCAGGTCAAGACGGTATGTGGGCACCATTCCTCTGATTTTTTCATCATCAACATGACTAAGTTCAATACCAATCCTTTCCAGGAATTGGGCTATCCGCCCGGGCTCAAGCCCTGTGCCGAGTAGTTTGTTGGCCCTTTCAGGACGAAGAGACAGATATCCGGGTTTATAGGGTCTTGGATAAACATCCTTAACCTCTTGAACCAGACAGCCGCCGGTTACCTGACCAATAAGCTCCACTGTCCTGTAAAGTGCACTTATTACTCCTTCCGGGTCAACACCCCGCTCAAACCGGTATGAGGACTCTGTAATCGTTTTAAGGGCCTTGGATGTCCTTCTTACCTGCGTTGGAGCAAACCAGGCGCTTTCAAGGAGTATATGCTTTGTGTCATCATTGACTTCGGTTTCAGCCCCGCCCATGACACCGGCCACTGCCACCGGCCTCTCCGCATCCGCAATGACCAGCATATCCGGCCGGAGCTCTCTGTGCTTACCGTCAATGGTCTTTATCTTTTCTCCTGGCATTGCCGGCCTTACTTTAATAGCCGGTCCTGTGAGCATATCCAGATCAAAGGCATGGAGCGGTTGTCCTCGTTCGATCAGTACGTAGTTTGTCACATCCACTACATTGTTTATAGGCCTGATTCCACTGGCCTGTAATCTTATAGCCATCCAGTAAGGTGAAGGACCGATCCTGATCCCTTTCATTACGGCAGCCGTATATCTACCGCACAGGTCAAGGGCTTCTATGGAAATGGGAATTTGGTGATTTGGTGATTTGGTGATTTGGTGATTTGGTGATTTAGGGATTGTCAGGGGGATGCAGTATATGGCGGATACTTCCCTGGCGACTCCCAGTACGCTGAGACAGTCAGGACGGTTTGGCGTAACGGCAATATCCAGGACCCAGTCTTTCAGACCCAGAACATCCACAAGGGACTTCCCCGGCTCGCGTCCAGGGGCAGGTTCCAGTACGAGGATTCCTGTTTCATCATCGCCGATACCAAGTTCAGCCTCTGAACACAGCATTCCATCAGAGCGTATTCCATAGATATCAGAAGACTCCACGGTCGTACCGTTGGACAACACGGTTCCGGGCCTTGCTAGAGCTGCTGATTGCCCCTTCTTTACATTAGGGGCCCCGCAAACCACGTCAAATTTCTGTTCGCCTGCGATTACCGTGCAGACCTGCAAATGCGACGCATGAGGGTGGGGGACGATCTCCTCAACCGAGCATACTATGACCGGAGCAAGACCTTTGTAGGCAGGCTCTATCTCCTCTACTTCAAGACCTGTCATGGTGAGATCTTCTGCCAGGGTCTCTACAGGCACTGTAAAATGTACAAACTCTTTGAGCCAGGAGGTCAGGATTAGCATGAGATCACTTTATTAATCAAAACTGGTGAAGGAAACACAGGTCGTTGTCATAGAAAAGGCGAATGTCGTCAATGCCGAACCTGAGCATTGCGATTCGCTCTACCCCAAGGCCGAATGCAAATCCGCTGAACTCTTCAGTATCGTAGCCCACGTGCCTGAACACCGCGGGATGTACC
>JAUWGF010000186.1:0-3205 GCA_030606515.1 Deltaproteobacteria bacterium
TCGTGCATTGAGACATTGTGAAATCCCTTCTCCGAAAAAAGCCCTAACCCGGATAAACCGGAACAGTGCCTAAAGTGAACTAAAGTTTTAAGTGCCTAAAGTTAAGGTATCGCTTCGCTCCATCTATTTATATTAACCGCGCTGAAAGCGCGCACCACAACTTTAGGCACTTTAGCTCACTTTAGGCACTTCAAACTCAGTTAACTTGAAAATATTCTGCCACAAAAAACACGAAATTTAGAACTAAGATACTAAAGTCTGTTCGGACCCCAGTTGGCTATCTCAACACCATTTGAATAGCGCAGCAACATGCGCTGTCCTCTGCCATTAGCATACATTACAAACAGGGCCTTTTCAGGACCCATTCTGGTTGAACTAAATAAAATCTGCCTGCCGTCAGGGGACCAAGAGGGGTTCTCATTATTGCCTGAACATGTAAGTTGAATTGGATCCCCGCCTTCCGGTGATATGCTGAATACCTGGAATTGCCCGTCAGTTCGGCCCGTGTAAACTATGCGATCTCCGTTGGGGGACCATTGGGGGTCTGTATTGTAGGTCCCACGGTAGGTAATACGCTTGGCAGACCTGGTTTGAATGTCCATCACATATATCTGTGGACCGCCACTACGGTCGGACACAAAGGCCAGGCGTTTTCCGTCCGGCGACCACGTTGGAGAAACATTTATCCCAGGACCTCGGGTGAGCCTTGTCTTAATACGTCCCTTAAGATCTACAATATATATGTCCGGATTTCCGTCCTTACTCAGGGTTACGGCAAGGCGCTGGTTGTCAGGATGCCATGCAGGAGCTATGTTCAAGCCGGAGTATGCGGTAAGCCTGTATATTTTTCCGATTTTTGTGTCCTTTACGTAAAGACATGGCTTTCCGGTCCTGAAAGACGTATAGGCAATATATCTCCCGTTTGGAGAGTACCGCGGAGATACGGTAATGCCTTTATCAAAAGTCTCTCTCCTTACGTTGAACCCGTCAAAGTCTGACGTGTGGACTTCTTTGAGGCCATCTTTTTTGGCCACAAAGGTGATCTTGGACAGGCTTACCCCGTGTTTCCCTGTTATTGCCATTACTATGAGGTCACAAAAACGATGGGCTATCATGCGGTAGTCCTTGACCTGCCCGTTATATCGTCTTCCCTGTATCATGGCCCCTGTTGACATATCGAACAGCCTGAGTTCGGCTGTCAGGGAATCGCCTCTTTTTTCCATGGAACCCTTGACCAGATAGTCTAGGCGAAATTTACTCCAGTCCACACCCGGCCTACCTCCATAGCTGGCTGGATCAAGTACTGAAAAGAAGCCGTGAAAGATGAGATCATCTGAAAGTACCTTTGAAATCTTTCGGCCCAGAAGATCATTCTCAAAGGTGCTCGGCGTAACATCTAAGTAGGGAACAGCAATAGGGATCTTTTGCAGATAAGGCGAAGTTATATCTATATAGAGCCTCGCTTCAACCAAAGAGGGGCTGAATATCAGAAAAACAAGGCAAAAGATCCAACTCAATGTCTTTTTGTAAATATTCTTATCTTTCATAATTTTAACTATAACCCCACTTCACCCGGTTTGAACCTGATTCCTATTTCCAGCGGACCGGGTCTCAAAGCCAGAGGCAATGGAGGGAAAGGGCTTGCCTTTTGTACTGCCCTCATGGCCGACTGGTCAAACAGGGCATGACCTGACTTATGTTCATATTCGGCCTTGAGTACCCTCCCGTCCTGCGCAATTCGGATCACCACAATGGATGTCAGGCCGGTCTTGTCAAGTAGTTGCTCAGGAAGAACCCAGTGGTTCCGGACTCTGGCCCAAATCTCGGTACAATAGAGCCTGAGCACTTCATTCTGCTGTCCGCTCCCTGCCCCTGTTCCAGCAGCCGTTGTTGCGGTTCTTTTTGTCTTGGCCTTAACGCTGGATCTTATGGCGCTCAATCTATTCTTGATAACGGCTTCTGACTCTTTTTCCTTTACACGTTCCTCAAGATTTTTTAAACGCTTACTCAAGAGTTTATCTGTGTCCTTGGTAGCAACCGGTTTTGGTTTAGGCTTCTTAGTGGCCTTAGGCTTAGGCTTTTTGGGGCGAAGAGATACGGCCTTTTTCGGCTTTGGCTTTGATTTTGTTGGCGGAGGTGCTACCTTCGCCTCTTTTTTTTTGACTTTTTGGATCTTTGGTTTTGGTTTAACAATCGGAGCCTGCTTTTTTGGTTTAGCAGCCTTTGGAGAAGGCAGGTCTACTGTCTCAAAGAGTTTTACAGTATATACCGGTGGCATTGGTCGAGATCTTTCCCATAAATTGGGCGCAACTATAGAGAGTACAGCCAACGCAAGGTGTATTCCAATGGCCCCTATGAACGCAGACTTCCAATTCTCGTTAACCTGACCTGCTATCCCCTTTGACATTCTTCTTTGACTCAGATCGTTTATGTTTCGTTTTAGAAGGTTCCAGAGGCTCTGTCACCAGACCCAGATCCTCTATACCCGCCTCACGAATTGTGGCCATCACTCTGGCTACCGTCCCATAGGCAACGGCCCTGTCTGCTTTGAGGAGGACCTGTTGGGCCAGTCCCTCGTGCTTCATCTCGGCAAGGCGCCGTTTTAAAACCTCTTGGTCCACAGCGACTTTGTTGAAATAGATTTTCCCCTTATCATTAACCGTGATAACTATGTTCTTCTTCTTTTGGGGAAGGGACTTGGCCGTGGTCTTTGGGAGCTTAACGTCCAGCCCCTTGGTCATCATTGGTGCCGCGACCATGAAGATGATCAAAAGCACTATGACCACATCTACCAGGGGCGTCACGTTTATTTCGGACATATAGCGCCGTTTACCGTTTCCCTGCCAGGAATTATTAGCCATTCAGTCCTCTCCTATGTTGGTTCTTGAGAAGTCTCCTTGCCATGAAGGAGTTGCCTTTCCACAGTATTTAAAAAATCGTTTGAAAATCCCTGGAGTTGAATCTCCAGCCTGCCCATCAAACTCATAAAACCATTAAATGCAATGACTGCGGGTATCGCGGCTGCAAGGCCTGCGGCTGTAGCAACCAGGGCCTCTGAGATACCAGGGGCTACTGTAGCAAGACTTGCCGAGCCCTTGAGTCCAATACTGTGAAAACTTTTCATGATTCCCCACACAGTACCAAAGAGGCCGATAAAAGGGGCGGCATTTCCAGTAGTTGCCAGAAAGGGAAGTGTACGTTCCAT
>JAUWGF010000180.1:0-3451 GCA_030606515.1 Deltaproteobacteria bacterium
GACTTTATGGAAAACGCCTCCTGGATTCGGAAGATGTTCGAGGAAGGTGCCGACCTTAAGGCCAGGTTTGGCGCAGACAAGGTATGTGACTTCAGCCTTGGCAATCCTGACCTTCCTCCGCCCGCATCTTTTCGAAAAACACTTGAGACTGTTGCGGCTGACCGATCTCCGGGCGTCCATTCATATATGCCAAACGCAGGTCTTCTCGATGTGAGGTCAAGGATTGCCGCACAGGTAAGCAAAGACCATCAGGTGGAGTTAGGCGCAGAAGAAATTATCATGACCTGTGGTGCAGCAGGCGGACTCAACATCATTTTTAAGTCCCTCTTAAACCCAAATGAAGAGATAATCGTACCAAAGCCATACTTTGTAGAATACGGTTTTTATGTTGATAATCACAATGGCAAACTGGTCCCGGTGAAGTCAAAACCTGATTTTTCCCTTGACATCCACTCTATTGAAAACGCCATAAATAATAGGACAAAGGCAGTGCTGTTAAACTCCCCCAACAATCCATCTGGAGTAATTTACAGCAAAAAAGAGCTTGAGGCCCTGGCAAAGCTGCTCACGCGAGCAAGTGATTATTTCAACCACCCCATATTTTTAATCTCTGATGAACCCTATCGCAGGCTGGTTTTCACCGGCTCCACTGTCCCTCCGATCCTCAAATTTTACCCGAACAGTATAGTGACCACCTCTTTTTCCAAGGACCTCTCCATTCCCGGTGAACGTATAGGCTATGTTGCAGTCCACCCGGAGGCATCCCAAAAGACCGATTTATTGGGGGCCCTTACCCTGGCAAAGCGTATTTTGGGCTTTGTTAACGCACCAGCCCTGATGCAGAGAGTGGTAGGAGAAATGCTCGATGCCAGCATAGACACCGGAGTATACCAAAGGCGCAGGGACCGTCTGACAGAGATATTAAGAGAGGCCGGCTACGCATTCACTGTGCCCCAGGGTGCCTTTTATTTCTTCCCCCGCACCCCTATTCCTGACGACACGAAGTTTGTCCGCATGCTGCAGAAAGAGCGCATACTGACAGTACCGGGCACGGGCTTTGGCGCACCCGGACACTTTCGCATAGCCTTTTGCGTGGACGACGAGGTCATTGAACGGTCAAGGGAAGGGTTTAAAAGGACTATGGAGATGGTCAAAAAATAGGTAACTATTCAGGCTGAAGGCTGAAGGATTTCAAGCATTTCGCAACAATCGAACAAAGATGAATCCTCTAAACTAATACTGCAATCTCGTCAGCCAACTCAAATGCCCGCAGTTTTGTATGATCACGCATGATTTGTCCCTATTAGCCTTCTACCTTCAGTCTACCCACCTAATTCCCAATGGTCTGGTGTCTCAAAATTGCTGCAAAAAAACCATCAGGACCACCTGGACTGGGAAAAATGACAAGAAACCCATCCCTATCTACAAGGCTCCTCGCTGCTGCCGGAAGCACCTTTTCCGCCATAACAAGACCCCATCCCGGATGGCCGGAAAGGAAATCCTCCACTACTTCCCTGGTCTCCTCAGGCTCCAGGGTGCAGGTTGCATAGACCATGGTGCCTCCGGGTCTGATTAAAAGAGCTAGGCCATTGAGCAAAGATCTTTGTTGAGAAGCCAATTCCGACATCGAAGCACTGGTGCGATTCCACTTGATGTCAGGGTGCCGTCTTATGACACCAAGGCCTGAGCAGGGGGCGTCAACGAGGATACGATGATATCTGCCCTCAAGCTCGGTAAGTCTTGCATTAAACGATTCAAAAGGAATACAGGAAATGCACTTTATCCCCAGTCTTTCCTGATTTTCCTTTAGAAGTTCCAGGCGAGCATCATTCCTGTCTGTGGCCTCTACAACTCCCTGATCTTTGATCAACTGTGCAATATGAGTCGTCTTACCACCAGGCCCTGCGCAGGCATCAAGTATAATTTCCCCTGGTATTGGGGCCAAACAGTACGAGACCAGTTGTGCCGCCTCGTCCTGTACCTGAAACCACCCTTGCTTGAAACCGGGGATTACCACAGGAGACCCGGAATAACCACGAATCATTACAGCCTCAGGCGCATAGCGACCTGGAACAGCATCTATTCCATGACCTGCCAGGTTATTAAGAACTTTTTCTCTTGTTATGGTCAGGGTATTAACCCTGAGAGTCAGAGGGGCCTTTATGTTATTGGCCCTGCAGAGGGACCGTGCTTCTTCAAGTCCGTATCTCCCCACCCATCTATTGACCATCCAGAAAGGGTGAGACGTCTCAATGGCAAGCCTTTTAACTGCATCAAGGCCCATCGTGTCCTCACACCTTCGGGCCATTTCCGGCCCAAGGGACTCTCGCCTTTCAGCCACCCGGCGAAGAACGGCATTCACCAGACCGGAGGCCCAGGCATTATTGGATGACTTTACACCTTTAACTGCCTCATTCACTGCGGCTGAAAATGGGATGCGGTCAAGAAACAGGATCTGAAAGACCCCGATTCTCAAATGTGACCGGACTATGCTTGAAAGTCTCTTCTTTCCGGAGACAAGCTGGAAGTCTATGTGCCGGTCCAGGAGTACTAACCATCTCACGACTCCAAAGACCAACTCACGAACAAGGGCCCTGTCTCTGGCAGACCAGGGACCTGTATTCTCAAGGAAATCCTCTGTCAGTTGCGCCAGAGGCATACGCCTAGATTGTGAAAAGCCCTCCCACTTCAGGAGGACTGAAGCGGCAAGCTGGCGGGTGGTAATTCTGCGCATAGTCTTCTTCATGAGAGCGCATTTACATGTTGGGGAACATAGAATTTAGGTAAGCGTTCACATGGCACAGCATCTGCTTTGTTGTCGGGCACTTGAAGTACAGGGAGTACGTCTGCGTACCCGTACGCCTCGCATCTGCAGCACCCTGTAAACGCTTACAGTTCGGTGGATTGCAGTAAAACGGGCGTTGTAATCCCGTGAATGGATACGAATTTAGTAATGAACATCCAACATCCAACATCGAATGTTGAATGGGAAAAGAAACAGAAATAGCTATTGAATGTTCGGTATTGGGTATTTGTTTTTTATTCGATGTTGGACGTTCGATGTTCGATGTTCGATGTTCATTTTTCAAATCAACCCTGCTTCCTGGAAGCTGAAGTATCCCTTTTTTGTCACAATAAGATGATCAAGGACTCTAATACCAAGTATCTTCCCTGCCTCTGTCAGTTGTTCCTGTATTTTCAAATCGCTGTTGCTCGGTTTGAGGTCGCCGGAAGGATGATTGTGGGCAAAAATGACAGCCGCGGCCCTGTCTGATATGACATCCGCATAGACTTCACGCGGATGAACCGGACTACGGTCAACCAACCCAATCGTAACAATCCTCTTTTCAATCACTTCATGGGCGCCATTAAGGGAAATGCAAACAAAATGCTCTTGCTTTTTATCGGCAATATCGGCCAAAAGCGGTATCACATCCTGGGCTCCGGTTAC
>JAUWGF010000077.1:0-7792 GCA_030606515.1 Deltaproteobacteria bacterium
AGTTAATGAAGGTTACAGTCGAAGACATAGGTCCTATTCAGAAACGTCTCTCAGTAGAAATACCCGCTGACGTGGTATCTAAGGAGTTTGACAGCGCATACAACCAGCTGAAAAAGGGAGCAAATATTAAAGGTTTCAGAAAGGGCAAGGCCCCTCGCAGCATACTGGAGCGTCACTACGGCCCACAGGTGAAAAGTGAGGTGCTTGAGAAGCTTATTAAAGATAGCCTGCCCGATGCCCTTAAGGAGGCAAACGTAGAGCTGGTACTTGATCCCCAGTTGGATTCAACCTCTCCCTTAAAGGCCGCAGAAGTTTTTTCTTATTCAGCCCTCCTGGACCTCTGGCCTGAATTCGAAGTGCCAAAATATAAAGGCCTTGAACTGGAAGAGCCCCTGGTGGAGGTAAGTGAAGAGGAGATCCAGGAGCAACTTGAGGCCTTGCTACGCCATTTTGCAACAGTAGAGTCTGTGGGAGAAGACCGCCCTGTAGAAAAGGGAGATCTTGCTGTAATTGATTATGTGGGGGAGATAGATGGTGAGCCTGTGGATGGCCTTTCGGAAGAAAATTACTATCTGGAAGTTGGCGCCGGCTATTTCAATTCCGTGTTTGAGGAACAACTGCCGGGAATGACTAAAGGTCCTGAGAAGTCTATTGAGGTCAGCTATCCTGAGGACGCTTTAAATGCAAAGGTTGCCGGCAAAACCGTCCAATTCAAGGTGGTGTTAAAAGACATAAAAAAGCGAGTATCGCCCGAGTTGGACGACGATTTTGCCAAACAGATCGGAGCAGACATCAAGACCGTTGAAGACTTGAGGGATCGTCTGGCTAAACAGCTGGAGATAGACAAGCAGAAGGCCGCGAAAAGCAGTCTGAGACAGCAATTCCTGGAACAATTGAGGGAACAGGTGGATTTTCCCGTACCTGAGAGACTGATTGATGCCAAGCTCACACAAATGGTGGATAACGTGATAGGTCATCTCCAGGAACGGGGTGTGGATCTTGAGAGGGCCGGGATGTCGGAGGACCGGCTCCGCGCCAAGATGCGGGAAGACGCTGTGGCCCAAGTGAAGACTGAAATTATTTTGGACAAGATAGCCGAAGCAGAAAATATTGCCGTGGACCACGACGAGGTTTCCGAATATTCTAAGTACGCGGATAGCCAATCCCAACATCTTGGTGTGGATAAGGAGCAGTTACAGGCCGCAGTGGTGCAGAATGTTCTTCCCAAGTTGCGGGCAAAAAAGACCGTGGATTTCCTTTTGAAACAGGCGGTTGTAAAGCCGGCCTCCCAGGAGGTTGATTAAATGCCGCTGATACCTATTGTTATAGAACAGAGTCCCAGGGGCGAGAGGGCCTATGATATATATTCGCGCCTCCTTAAAGAACGCATAGTATTCTTGGGAGGCGTAGTTGATGATGAAATAGCCAACCTTATTATAGCCCAGTTTCTTTTTCTGGAAGCGGAAGATCCCAAAAGGGACATAACACTTTACATAAACTCACCCGGTGGGATGGTTACGGCGGGTTTAGCTATTTATGACACCATGCAATACATCAGACCTGATGTAAGTACACTTTGCCTTGGCCAGGCGGCCAGTATGGGCGCGATGCTTCTTGCTGCAGGCGCTAAGGGTAAACGTTACACCCTTCCCAACGCAAGAATCCTGATCCATCAGCCCATGGGGGGATTCCATGGCCAGGCAACGGATATTGATATCCATGCCAGAGAGATCTTGAAGATGCGTCAGAAGTTAGATGAGATTCTTGCGGCTCACACCGGTCAGCCTCTTGAGAAGGTTCAGGAGGATACTGAGAGAGATTTTTTTATGAGTGGGGAAGAGGCCGGGGAGTATGGCCTTATAGATGAAGTCATTGCAAAACGTGATATCATCCCCCAGGAGGATAAGCCGAATGGCTAGGACGAAAGATTTTGAAAACCAGGGGAATTTACACTGCTCATTCTGTGGAAAGGGCCAGGAAGAGGTGAAAAAGCTCATAGCCGGCCCGAGTGTATACATTTGTGATGAATGTATAGAACTCTGCAATGATATAATAGCCGAGGAATATGATGGGGAAGACGAGGTTGGCAGTGCAGAGAACAAGATCCTCAAACCCGTTGAAATAAAGGCCCTTTTGGACGAGTATGTTATTGGTCAGGAGATGGCCAAGAAGGTCCTCTCTGTTGCTGTGCACAACCATTATAAACGCATCGACTCCGGGATCGGTATGGAGGATGTGGAACTCCAGAAAAGCAACATCATACTCATTGGGCCAACCGGCAGTGGAAAGACCCTTTTAGCTCAGATTTTGGCCAAGATCCTTAATGTACCATTCACATTGGCAGACGCCACCACACTGACAGAGGCAGGCTATGTAGGGGAGGATGTGGAAAATATTATACTGAACCTCTTACAGGCATCTGACTACGATGTGGAGCTTGCAAGCCGTGGAATCGTATATATAGATGAGATCGATAAAATCGCAAGAAAGTCAGACAGCGCCTCCATTACAAGAGACGTGTCAGGAGAGGGCGTTCAGCAAGCACTTCTGAAGATCGTAGAAGGTACCGTGGCCAATGTGCCGCCAAAGGGCGGGCGCAAACATCCCCAGCAGGACTTTGTTAGGATTGATACTACTAATATACTGTTTATTTGCGGTGGTGCTTTTGTAGGCCTGGATTCTATTGTTAAGACAAGAATGGGCAAGTTCTCCATAGGTTTTGGCGCGGATGTTCAGGGCGCACGGGATCTTTCGTTGGGTGAGATTCTTAAGGAAATTCAGCCGGAAGACCTAATAAAATATGGGCTGATCCCGGAGTTCGTTGGCAGAATTCCAGTTGTTGCGACCCTGGATGAACTGGATGAAGAGGACTTGGTAAAGATCCTCCGTGAGCCCAGAAACGCTTTGGTGAAGCAGTTCCAGAAGCTTTTTGCAATGGATGATGTTGATCTCCACTTTACCGACGGGGCAATAAGGGCTATTGCTCAGGAGGCGACAAAGAGAAAGACAGGGGCCCGGGGGCTACGGGCTATTCTGGAGCAGGCCATGTTGAATGTGATGTATGAGCTCCCATCCAGGGAAGGTGTTAAGGAGTGCGTGATAAGTGAGGATGTAATCCTCAATAAGTCAGAGCCTATACTTCTCTACGAACCCCAAGCCAAGGCATCATAGTAGGGCATGATATATGAGTGAAAAAAAGAAAAATTTGACGGTTTCACTTTTACCACTTCGCGATATTGTCCTTTTCCCGCATATGGTGGTCCCTCTTTTTGTCGGGCGTGACAAGTCGGTAGAGGCCATAGAGCAGGCCATGACTTTGGAGCAGGAGATATTATTGGCTGCCCAAAGGGATGCCAAGGTGGATGATCCCAAGGAGAAGGACATCTATCGGATAGGGACCTTGGGCACAATACTCCAGTTGCTTCGTCTGCCTGATGGCACGGTCAAGGCCCTGATAGAGGGCAAACGACGGGCCGAGATCAAACATTACGTTCCCAATCAGGAATATTTTGTGGTGGAGGCAGAGCCCTTGCCGCAAATATCAGACCGCTCGTCTGAGATAGAGGCCCTTATACGAGTTACGGTTAGTGCCTTTGAGGAGTATGCAAAATATAACAAGAAGATCCCCTCTGAAGTGGCCCTTTCTATTTTTTCCATAACGGATCCTTCCCGATTGGCAGATACCATTGCTTCCCACATACCGCTAAAGGTCCATGACAAACAGTCCCTGCTGGAGCAGATCCATCCCGGCAGACGCCTTGAGCGGCTTTATGAACTCATGCGTTCTGAGATCCAGGTCGTTCGGATGGAACAGCGGGTAAAAGAGCGCGTTAAGAAGCAGATGGAAAAAAACCAGAAAGACTATTATCTCAATGAGCAGATCAGGGCCATTCAAAAAGAGATGGGCCAGAAAGAAGACTCCCAGGCCGATCTAAAAGATCTTGAGCACCGTATAAAACGCAAGCGTCTCTCCAGGGAGGCAGCGGCCGGGATCCGGCGGGAATTCAAGAAGCTTAAGATGATGGCCCCCTTGTCCGCCGAGGCCACTGTGGTGAGGAATTATATTGACTGGATATTAGTGCTCCCCTGGTTTGAGAAGACCAGGGACAAACACGACATAGTTGAAGCAGAGCGAATCCTCAACGAAGACCACTATGGCCTGGAAAAACCCAAGGAGAGGATTCTGGAATATCTGGCTGTTCAGAGCCTGGTTAAAAAGATGAAAGGGCCGATCCTGTGTCTGGTCGGACCTCCCGGCGTTGGGAAAACCTCACTTGCGAGATCCGTGGCCCGTGCCCTGGGGAGGAATTTTGTGCGCCTTTCCCTTGGAGGTGTGAGGGATGAGGCGGAAATCCGCGGCCACCGGCGGACATATATTGGCGCAATGCCTGGAAAAATTATCCAGTCGCTCAGAAAAGCCAAGTCCAACAACCCTGTGTTTTGCATAGATGAGGTGGATAAGATGAGTTCAGACTTCCGTGGAGATCCTGCATCTGCCCTCCTGGAGGTCCTGGACCCAGAGCAAAACTTTGCTTTTAATGATCATTATTTGGATCTGGATTATGATCTTTCCCGGGTGATGTTTATCACAACTGCAAATGCCCTTCATACTGTCCCGCTACCCCTTCAGGACAGAATGGAAATTATAGAACTCCCTGGATACACTGAGGAGGAAAAACTGGAGATAGCAAATGGTTACTTGCTCCCAAGGCAGCTTGAAGCCCATGGCCTGAAGCCTGAATGGCTCCAGATAAGTAATGGAGCAATCTTAGATATAATTCGTTCTTACACCAGAGAGGCCGGTGTCAGAAACCTCGAGCGTTTTTTGGCTTCAATCTGCCGCAAGGTGGCTATGGAAGTAGTACGGAATCGAGAGAAAAGCCATGTAATCAAGGTCAACCAGTCGTCTCTTAATAAGTACCTCGGCGTCCCCCGTTATCGTTTCGGGCAGACAGAAGAGAGCGCACAGACAGGTGTGGCTACTGGTCTTGCCTGGTCCGAAACCGGAGGGTCCCTGCTTCAGATAGAGGCCGTCCTTATGCCTGGAAAGGGTAAGCTAACAATTACAGGGAAGCTGGGAGATGTCATGCAGGAATCTGTACAGGCAGCTATGAGTTATGTGCGATCAAGGGCCTATGAGTTCAGGCTGCCCTGGGATTTTTATCAAAAAGTTGATATTCACGTACATGTACCCGAGGGCGGTATACCTAAAGATGGCCCATCGGCGGGTATCACCATTGCCACAGCAATAGCGTCCGCCCTGTTAAAGGTTCCTGTCAGGCACAATGTAGCCATGACAGGAGAGATCACTTTGAGGGGCAGGATACTCCCAATAGGTGGCCTTAAAGAGAAGCTCCTTGCTGCGAGACGCGGTGGTATTGAACATGTTCTAATGCCAAAGGAAAATGAGAGAGAATTAAAAGAAATTCCTGCCAAGGTGACCCGTTCTATTCATATCCAGTCGATTGAGCATATGGATGACGTGTTAAAATACGCCCTTGTCCTTGAAGATCCGGATAGCCTGTTTGCGGGCGGACCAAGTCCCTCAGAGACGCCATGTTGGTTTACAGAGCAGGAGCAGCAGCCTGAGATTCATGCACCTCATTAGTTTTGCGAATGATTCTTCTGATTAAACTTTTTTATCATAAGTATCGATAAGCTCGCCAAGTGGGTAGAGCTTCGGAGGGATTCATTTTCAATGGAGGTAGTATAAATGTTAAAAAGTATTTTTGGATCTGTTTTTCTGGTTCTTTTCCTATTCATTTCTGCCTTTGCGGCAATAAATCTTAACACTGCGGATAAGGCCGCTCTTGAATCCATAAGCGGAATCGGCCCGGCCAAGGCAGAGGCCATAATAAAATACAGAGATGAGCATGGTTCATTTAAGAGTGTGGACGAACTTCTGAACGTTAAGGGTGTAGGGCCGAAAATGCTTGATAATATCAAGGAACAGGTGGAAATTACAAAGTAGGTCGTTATCCATCCGAGATTCTCAAGCACCTAAAAACTGAAAGTTCTTTCCGAGTAATGCTCTGCCCGCTAATTTATTGGAAATTAAAATCGGAGGACGATAAGTGAACCGAGAATGGTTTGCGATCAGAACTCAGCCAAGAAAAGAGCAGATTGCAAGGAAACATTACGAACAACAAGATTTTATTGTCTATTTGCCTCTTATTCTTACGATTAGACGGCATGCGCGCAGGATTGACAAGGTCCCTCGTCCCTTATTTCCTGGTTACGTTTTTTTGCATCTATCCATAGAAGATCGCAGGTGGAATACTATCAGGAGTACTATCGGAGCAACCGGTCCTGTTCGATTCGGTGAGTATTATCCGCCCGTGCCGGACTGGGTTATTGAAGGCCTGCGCGTCCGTGAGGATGAAAGCGGTCTTATTTCTCTTGGATCTCAGGGGTCCACATTCAAGCCGGGTGATAGAGTATCTGTGGTTCTAGAAAATCTGGAATATATTGAGGGGATTTTTCAGGCAGCCAGAGGGGAAGACAGGGCACTGATTCTTATGGAGATACTCCGCCGGCAGGTATCCACCCTGGTGCCGATGTGGGCGTTGAAGGCTGCATAGACAGAGTGTCCAGTCACGAGCGCCATTTTGTTTGCCGGCTTGACTTGATATCTGCATGCGGCTACACTCAAATTACTGTTCATTAAATGAACGATATGTTTAGACTTGGTGGATGAAAAGGTACAGGCAAGATGGGTGATTTTCACCCAAATGGCGGTAGCTCGCTTTTTTCAATAACTTTAGTACGTTAGTTCTAGGCACTCTTAGCATATCTGTGTAATTGATTCCTCTACTTCTAGTGTAATTCCCTTTAAGGACGTCCCTTTAAATGGTATTTGACGATGGACTGCGGCGCAGTCTTTTCAGAGTTCTCCAGACTGATCCCCGAATGAGCCAGCGTGCCGTGGCAAAGGCACTTGGTATCAGTTTAGGCAAGGCGAATTATTGTCTCAAGGCTTTTATAGACAAGGGATGGGTGAAGCCCCGACGCTTTCAGTACAACGGAAACAAATGGGGTTATGCATACATCATTACTCCTGACGGATTGGAGGCAAAGGAGAGGATAACCGTTCGGTTCTTGCAATACAGATTGACGGAATACGAGGCCCTGCAGGAGGAGATTGAAGAGTTGCGGCAGGAGGTAAAGAACTATCTGCCATAGGAGAATAATAGGCGTTCACAAGTTCAGGGTTCACAGGTTACATTTATGCCATACGGAATTGTTTTGAAAGATGAACGTCGAACATCGAACATCGAACGTCCAACGTCGAATGAAAAACGAATATCCAATACCGAACATTCAACGGCTATTTCTGTTTCTTCTCAGCCGTTTTGATACTCGTAACGAAAATCTTAATTAATTCTTCTGTTTCCTCTAAAACATCATTTAGTAGTTCAGGTTTTTTAATTAGCAGCCTTTCTTCCAGGTCATAAGTCTGTTTCTTCATTTTTCCCATTCAACATTCGATGTTGGACGTTCGATGTTCATTAGTCCAACCGGTGCAAAAATAACTTAGCGCTTATGCCCCGGAACTCCTGAACCCTTGAATCTTCAACCTTGAACCTCTTAACACTGAACTTTTGAACCCTTGAACCCTTGAACCCTTGAATCTTCAACCTTGAACCTCTTAACCCTGAACTTTTGAACCCTTGAACCCTTGAACCCCTGAACCCTTGAACGGTTACATAATACAAAATGTTATGAAAATAATGACAATAGCCGGCGCCAGACCCAATTTTATGAAGATGGCCTCTATTGTAGAAGCCATCCG
>JAUWGF010000037.1:0-12627 GCA_030606515.1 Deltaproteobacteria bacterium
GCGCTGCAAATGGGGTATGTCGCTGTCCTTAATCACATAACCTTTTTTGAAGGTAGGACCTTTTTTCCCCCCAGGGATTATCTCAGTCATATCATGGGGAAGGACCATCCCTACTGCCTTGGTCACAGGAACCATCTTTAAAGCCATTCGAATACCTTCGAGCCTCTCACAAGATTTTATAGTAAGCACCATGCGCGCAGGCTCGACATAACACCTTACCGTCGTCCTTCTCCACTTCCCTGCAGTCCTGCACATAGTCACCACAGGACTCACACTGCACCCTCCTGATTGGTCTGCCGGGCAGGTCAGAGGCAGGCACTTCTACTCTGACCTCCTGTACCTTGAAGAGCTCATCATCACTCATCAGCTTATAGGCCTTCAATTGGCGCTTGTACTTGTCCTCTATTTCCGGGCAATACTTCCGTGAAAGCTCTCTTGACTCTTCTCTGGCGACTATCCTGAAAGCCTTATCTGTCTTCAAGTGCACAAAGGTCGCCGCCATGATCCCATAGTCCACCCATCTCAAAGAGCGTTTTCCAAGGGAACATCCGGTAACAGACTGCAAGGCATCGCTGGCACACCGGTCAATTTCCACATAGACCATAAAAGACTTGCGGTCCCTCCCCTTTGGATCATCTATGCCCAGCCGACGTAATCCCAGCATAGCGAGCCGTACCCCAAGGACCTGACCGGCACACAGATGCCCATGAATCCGGACAGATTCCTCCAGGAGTTCCTCAAATGGTCTTTCAAAAATCTTGGTTGTCGATTCCATCTTCCTGTCCAACTGAACAGCTATTAGCGCTTAGCTGTTAGCTATCAGTTTAATGGGCATCCTTCATACTGTAGTTTACACTTTTCGAGGTTGGTTTTTTAGCCATCCATTTTGAATATCGAACCGCAGAATTTTGAAGGTATCATTTCGACATTCGATATTTCTTGTTCGATATTCTGCGGTTCAAAAAAATAAAAAGTGTAAATTACTTTTATGCCTATATGAAGGATACTGTTTAATGATTATCGGTCTGCCGCCCTGACAAGCAGGATGTTTTACTATTACAAATTTTCACCCATATTGAAAGAGCTACTAAGCAAAGGCACAGGGATCAATTTCCGGAAAGATGGGGTTTTCCATCTCAAGCCTTTGTAATCTACATGCCATGAGCTCAGGCCTGTTACCACCCTTCCAGTAAAGGCTTGCCAGTATCCAGAACCGTTCCAGATCTTCAAAAAAGAATTCCTTCATGCGGTCTACAAAATGACCGTTAGAGATTACAAAAGGGATATCGCTGTTCATGGACTGGAGCACTTCTCTTGCTGCCTGGCTGACTATCCGTTTTGCAAGTTGGTCATCTTGTCTGTTGGCTTTGAGATCAGAGGCCATGGTTCCCAGCTCTCTGATAGCCTCGTGGGAGTGTTTGTACATCCATGATACAGAGCCGTATATCCACTTGTCAAAGGTCCCCTTGTCGCCCCAGGATGAGGGAGTGATAAATACCTCCTGATTTCTGGGATAACGGGCCAGATAAGCACTGGGGGTGATCAGCTCCGTCTCATTCTGATTGTAGTAGAGCTTTTTTAGCAAATAATAGAGAAAGTCCGTACCCTCGTACCAGTGATGGCCAAATAGCTCTGCGTCGTACATGGCCACTACCAAAGGTTTTTTCCAGAACCAGTTCTTTATGTACTGGAAGCGGAAATTCCTTGACTCAATGAAGTGCTGGGCGTGCTTGGCTGCCTTTTCAAGGGCCCATGCCCTGACATAGGGCTCTTTGTAATCGCTTCTTCGGCTGGTAATTCGATTGTACTTCAAGGGGCCGCCTCTGATATGAAATTCCAGATAGTCGGGATCGCCGGGATAACCTTCTTCACCGCTCCAAACCTGTCTTCCTGTCTCGGGATCTCTGGCAAAGGCAGCGACATTGCTCCCTTTGAGATATACCGGTGCGTGGGTGCCAAAAGCAGCAGGGGAGTCTGCATGCAAGACTGCATGGGTTTCGGAAAAAAAGTAATGAAGGCCGACCTCTTCCAGGAAATTTTCCATACCCGGCACATAAGCACATTCAGGCAACCATATGCCCATGGGATCCCTGCCAAAAACGTCTCTGTAATCAAGGACCGCGGTCTGTATCTGTCCCCTGATAGATTCGGGAAATGCTGTAAAGAAGGGTAGAAAGGCATGGGTAGCCCCACAGGTGGAGATCTCGATGTAGCCCTCCTCCTGTAACTTTTTTAATGCCTTGGTAAGATCCCCATCGTATCTCATAAAGCAGTCTCTTACTTCCAGAAAACGGTTGAGATGCATCCAAGCGGTCTCATGATAACGATGGGCCTCTCGCCCTGTCCGGTCCACTTCCGCCCTGGCAAGGCTTATGTGGGCCTCCATGTATTTTAGGAACTCTTCCTGGAGCAGGGGACATCTCATCATATTTGTAAGGGTCGGTGAGATATCCATTGAAATGCGGAAATCCACCCCCTCTGACTTCAAACGTTCAAAGGTCAGAATCAGTGGAACGTATGTCTCTCGAATCGCCTCGTGGAACCACTCTTCAGGAAAGCCCATGGGCTGCCATATGCCGGACATGCCGTATACTACTCTCCGCCTGAAGTATGGCAGATGTGCGTGCAAATGGAGAAGCTCAAGTCCTATTGAGTGCTTAGCTGACTCCAGGACAGACTTAAGTTCACGTTGGGTGGGGTGTTCAATTCTCAAGTCAACTTCTTTGTATGATACCGGATTACCTCCCGGGGATACCCTGATTGTCTGTACCGGGTTTGATACATCAGTGAGGGACTCAATCTTCCCTTTATCTGAGATAGCAACAAGCTGTACTCTGTAAACTCTGTCCGGCGCGGCTGATAGGTACCAGTTGTCTGAAAAACCCAGACGTATTTCCACGTCCATGTGATGATGCAGGCCTCCTGCCCAATCATGAAATACCCTGATATACGTGCGCACTTTTCCGGGGTCGCCCCCTGAAAGGGCATCAAGACGTTTTGCCAGCCTTTCCCTGTCAAGGTGCCAGTAAGTGAAAATTCGCCCTTCATCAATGGGCAATAAAACGATTTGATCCGGCTTTGCAGGAACACCGGCTATATTAGACGTGATAACAGCAGGGATCAGGACCTTCTCGCCCTCTTTTTTTGGTCTTATTATCAGGGCAGCCTGATACTCGCTTCCATCCCGGATGTCTGAAAACAGCCAGTTTGTGCTTTGGAATATAGGATGAGGTTCGAGTTGGTTGAGCTGTATGCAGATATCTATGTCCTTCCAGTCCAGCCCCTTGGGAGCCAGCAAATCTTTTTCTACCTTCTTCCGGCATTCATCGGGCATGTTCCACCACGCCCTGAGCTGTACAGTATCTCCTTCCCATATCTCCCGTTTTAGTTCCATAAAGGGAAAAGAAGGACCTATCTCAAAATCCAGAAAAGCCAATTCCCGGACGACCTCCGGCAGTTTGAAAACGAGCCTGAACAAGGTCTTGAGGATTTGGTGATTTGGTGATTTGGTGATTTGGTAATTGGGCAGAGGGGTTTTTTCTATGTCCGTTTTAGGTGCTATTATCAGAGAGACCTCTTTTAAAGCCCCAAGGACTGTAGCGTGGTTGGAGAGGCCTGTATGGAGCCATTCCTGTTCTCCAAGGCCTGTAGACGGCTCCGGCCATCTAATTACGTGGAGGAAAATATCTATATCCTTTTCCCAATCAAGCCCTGACGATATCTCTACCTCTCGTTGTACGTGCTCCCAGTCAATATCCATCCATTTCAGGTGATGACGCCTCTCGTTTTCCGAGATCAGGACTACCTTGGGCGTGTAATGAAAAGATGTGGAAAGGTGCAACTGATAACGCTTTTTCTTAATAAGCCTGAGATGGATAGGGCCATCAGCGTCCAGATGAAACTCAGTGGAGAGGAGGTGTGAGACCTTCTTTTCCAGGATTGGTAATTCTTTTGTCTTCTTTCTGACCTCTATGAACAGGTCTTCTTCGGCTGTATTTACCTGTTTTGAAAGTTTCTCATTCCATATCACCCGAATGAGGTTTCCGGCAACCTCCACCGTCACATTCGATATTGAAAAGGTCTTGCAGAATATGCTGGAGGTAAAGAGAGGTTCTAATTGTAAAGCAGCCACGGCAGCTCCTTTTGAATATAGTAATCGTTCAAAGGTTCAGGGTTCACCCATGAAAGGTCTCCATGGCCCTGAATCCGGAGGCAAAGTTGAGAAGCTAAGCCCTTCCTTTCGAACAGGATGTAAAAACTCTAATTTATAGGCATGAAGACCAATAGAGGCATCAGGCAATGGGGTTTCGGCACCGTATTTGATGTCACCCATCAGGGGGCATCCCATGGCAGCGCACTGTACCCTCAGTTGATGTGGACGCCCGGTTTCCGGTTTGAGTTCAAGTAAATAGACGCCCTCCTCGGCCTCAAGCAACGCCCAGGAAGTCTGAGCAAATTTTCCTCCGGTTTCTGTAGAGCCGGAAGATATTACCCTTACGATGTTTTTTGCATTGTTTTTTTTAATTATGTGCTCAAGCACCCCATACTCAGATGGGGGCTTTCTTTCAGTCAAAGCCAGGTAAGTCTTGGACATCCTATGTGTCCGGAGCTGGTCGGAAAGCCGGGAAGCGGCCTTTGATGTAACGGCAAAGCAGACTACCCCTGAGACAGGACGGTCAAGTCTATGAACTACTCCAAGAAAGACATTGCCAGGCTTGCTCCTGGTCTTTTTCAGATACATCTTGCCCCAGTCCAGCAGTGACATATCTTTACTGGAATCAGGGACGGTCGGAACACATGCAGGTTTTGAAAGTGCCAGGAGGTGGTTGTCTTCGTACAAGACCTTTACATGCCCTAAACGTCCTAAGCTCTCGGACCAACTGCCATGCCTCAATATCCTCAATTCAGGGAGGTATGACATATGCTCCCCTCGTTCTATCCTCATGCCTTCATAAACCTTTGAACCATGAACCCTTGAACCCTGAACGGTTACACAACCTTTTTGCCTTTGTCCTGTTTCTTAACAAGTAACAAAGTAAAGTAAGAGGGCCTATCCCCTTCCCATGTCTCGATATCGCGGCTAATGCTCTCTCCAGGCAGGCCACATTTCCTGACTGCGACTGACTTGTCAAGCAGATCCTCTTCACTGATTACCTCTAATATTTCCTTGAAATGACGGTAAACTTTTAAGACCACCAGATTATCAGCGACTCCCAGCATCTGCTTGAGTTCCTGCCCTCCCCTTGCCCCGGAGACAATTGCCAACGACTCTTCACCCTGAGCAAGAGGCACACCTGTCCTGGCTGCGGCTGCCTGGTATGAAGTTATGCCGGGTATAATTTCGGCCTCAATGCCGGGCTCAAGATATTCAATATGTCTTATAAGATAGGTAAAGGTTGAGTAAGTGGAAGGGTCGCCCAATGTTATAAAGGCAGCGTCAGCCGGACGCCTCAGCACATCAAGTACCTTCCTTGCATTCTCTGTCCATACATTTTCAAGTAGCTGTTTATCCCTGACCATCGGGAAATGTAAAGGGATGAGTTCTGCCCCGGGATTAAGATGAGGCCTGGCTATCTGTACTGCGAGGCTATCTTGCTGTTTGTTGGAGGTAGCTGCAAACACTGTTTTCATATCTTTCAGTCTTCGCACGGCCTTAATAGTCAAAAGTTCTGAATCTCCGGGCCCTACTCCAATGGCGCACAATCTTCCCAGGGCTTGTTTTTTTCTCTCGCCCGCTGAAATAGACACTGAGCCCATTAGCTGCCTTCCTCCTGCCCGCTGTGCAGGAAAGCTGCGAGTTGCTCAACTGCTTCCACAGACCTTGGACCTGGCCTTGAGAAGAGAAACTCCTCTACTACCAAGACCCGATCCTTCCTCACGGCCGGCAAGAGCCCAAAGTTCGGCCTTTTTGATAGGTCTGTTATGGTCCGGTTCATAGGGCCCTGCTGAATTATATACACATCGGGAGCATCGGACAAAAGGGCCTCAAAGCTGTATCTGACCAATCGCTTGGGTACTTTGACTACATTTTCTCCCCCTGCCTTACTGATTATATCATTGACTATGTTTAAGCTGCCGGCTGATAGCAAATTGGGATAACTGACCTCAAAAAATATTTTGGGTCTGTGGACAACTTGGGGATATTTTTTAGAAATGGAATCAAGTCTGCCGGTTATTTGTTCCACTATTTTCCCGGCATCTTTTTGCCTCCCTGATAGTATTCCTATTCGCTCTATTGTGGAAAAAAGACCGGAAAAGGAAACAGGGTTAAAAACAGCAACAGAAATTCCCCTCAGACGAAGTTGCTCAACAGTCAGCAAGGCTTCAGCGCGGCTGGATCCCTGAAGGACAAGGTCCGGCCTGAGCCCAAGTATCAGCTCCAGATTGGGCCTCATATGTGTCCCTACCCTGGGCTTGTTCCGGACTTCCTGTGGCCAATTATCTCTCTTGGTACACCCAACAAGCGAGGGTCCAAGACCAAGGGAACAGACGATTTCAGTCAAGCCGCCATAAAGAGTAATAATACGCTCGGCAGGCCTTTTCAGAATGACCTTATTGCCGAAGTCATCAGTAATGGAGACAGGCCCTGATTCTCCATGAGCCGAGGTCAGGGGCAAAAACACTACACACAAAATCAACAATAGAAACTGCAACTTAACCGATCGAGCCCCATATCGTAATCTGCGTATATCTGCGCACATCTGCGGATTCAAAATCTTTTTACTCATTATTACCTTAGTTCTAAATTTCGTGTTTTTTGTGGCAGAATATTTTCAAGTTAATTGAGTTTGAAGTGCCTAAAGTGAGCTAAAGTGCCTAAAGTTGTGGTGCACGCTTTCAGCACGGTTAATATTAATAGATGGAGCGAAGCGATACCTTAACTTTAGGCACTTCAAACTTTAGCTCACTTTAGGCACTGTTCCGGTGGATAGTCAATCAGCCTCCAGATCAATAATAAGGGAAGAGACAAAACGACCGTCAATTGGCATGTCTGCCGGCAAATCCCTCCATTCTTCGTAAAGTGTCATTAAAGACTCCTTCACAATTGAATAAAGCCTTTCGTGCGTAAGGCCTGCCTGCTCGGCAACAGGTTGCAAGGCCTCTACGCAATATTTGACTGTCTCTAATAGTGGTTCAGGCCCTGAAGAATTCTTTTCTTCACTGAATGAAGGAGTTGGGCTATCCTGGAACCACGTGCTTCTCAAGTAGTTGAGTTTCCCTGCGGGTACAGGATAAAACTTCAACTCTCCACCTAATGTCTTTTGGGCAAGGGCGGTCAAAAGGGCTTGAGGTAAAATAAGCTCATTCGGATGGCTTAAGTTGGTTGAGGTCCAGGGAATCTCCCTGGCCCAATTTCCATATTGAGGTAAGATGCAAGCCATAAGGCGTGTCCATTCATCTGCGGTAGTTATAAAATTTTCCACAGCGATGAGTTCTGTCATGTCACAAAATGGGCGGTACTTGCTAAGGGCCGGGTCCCATAACAGGGGACGCTTAAATAATAGTCCCTTTAAGGCGTCTGCCCATGCTTCAGGCAAATGTAAGAAATCCTTGGATATCCGGCCGGAGTCCACCAGGCTGCGGGCCTTTGCAGCCAATCTCCTGGTCATGGTATTGGCAAGTCTTATTATATCTTCTAATACACCGGATTTCAGGACATCCTTTGGGGACCTATGTTCTGTCTTCGCCGCAGCTTCCAAGCCCAGATTGAGAAAGGCCGCCACCTTGAAAAGGGAATTGCGCAGTGCATCAGGGTCATCGAGGTCAACCTCATCCACCATAAGGACCTTGTTTGCAGCGCCTACCCACTCCTGAACAATTCTTTCCATGACTTTTGTACCTGACAGTTTTTCTATGGCAGTTCGAAGGACCGGATAATCTCCCATGTATAGAGTAGGCACAAAGGCCGGCAGCAGAATATCAAACCCTTTTTCTTCTTCGAAGTAGGCAATTTCAACTTTTCTAATATGATTACCATGCAGAGGGGCGTAAATATCAAGGGCGTCATAATAGTCCGGAAGGCCCCAATCTCCTATTCGGGAACGCCGAAGATGAAGGGATTTTTCTAGGTTTTTAGCCTCAGTCTCTCCGAGAATGGTCTCCAATACATCCCTGTAGAGACCAGGCGACACCTCCAGCATCTTCATGAGAAAACGCCCCCAGATTGGCTGCAACGTCTCCTGCTTGAAAGACACGAAATACACATTATCCAGAGTAAACTGAGGAAGTTCGTCTTTGGCTTCCTGTATATCCATGTCATCAGGCCTCTTGTAGATCCGGATAAAGGGCCTCAAAATGGCAGGAAGAAGTGTCTCATCTTTTTTCATCAGCCAATGTAACCAGGATGCCATCGCCTCTTCGCCGATTTCAAAGAGAAGTAATATCCATGTTGCTATTTTCTCAGGCCTGAGTTCAGCCTTATGCCACCAGTCCAGATCGAACACGAACTGTAACTGTTCCGCATTTGCTAAATTCAAAATGTGAACAGCATCCTGAGGCCCAATTGCCTTAACAGTCCAGAATAATTCCTCAACCGGCAATCCTTGCACAAGGGCCCTGCTATCCTGAGAAAGAAGTATTATTTCCTGACGCCTCTCCCATGGAGTCATTAAAACCGCAGATGCCTGCTCAGCAAGAGACAGCTCATTCATAAGTGCCTCGGCCTCAGCCTCGGGCAAGGTTAAAAGTGAATCAGGTTTAAGAATACTCAAGTCTTCATTCCTTCTTACCGATAGAATAGTAGTATGAGCTCAATGACAATAATCATATTGGACAAGTCCCACAAGCAGGACTGAATTATAAAACTGATAATTGAGGAATTGAGGAATTGAGGAATTGAGGGATTGAAGGTAGTTATTGATTTTAATTCCTCAATTCCTAATTTTTTTTATTTAAGGAAAAAATCATGAAAAATATTCAGTTATTAGAAAGTCTTTTATATAGCGGCTTCCAAAACAGCAAAATCGGACATCTTGCAAAGGGCATTGTTCATAACTTAAACGGTCCTATACAGATCCTCTCCATGCATATTGAAATGTTAAAAATGGATATTGCAAAAGATCTGAAGGCCACTGAATCTACCCTTGCCCTCAGCCTGCCGGATACTGTCGCCAACCAGTTGAAGGAGCTTGCGGATAATTTACAGAAGAGAGCAGAACGATTCTCGCAGATGGAAGAGGCGCTGGCTCGCATGGAAAACATGGTCAACGTAATTACCAATAGAAGCCAAGAAGAGGAAGATGGGCAGAGGCCTCTAATTCTTAACCAGGTACTTGAAGAAGAACTGGATTTCTGGAATGCAGACCTCTTTTTCAAGCATCAGGTGGAAAAACAATTGTCTTTACCCACTATCCCGACCTTGATTGTAATTAATGAAGGATACCTTCGTGATTTGATTGACGGGTTGTTAGATGCTTGCATAAAACAAATGCGAGAAACCAAAGAACGTAGTCTAAAAATAACATTGGGCCAAAAAGATGAGGCTACGTGGTCTTTAGAATTTGAACATACAGGAAATGCTTTCCCAACTGACTGGGATCAAGATATCAGCAGATATTCGCCGGAATCAAACGAATACACAGAGAAGACCTCTGACTATCTTTTTCTTATCCTTGCCCTCAATCTAGCAAAGGTCAGGTCAGAGCAAATTGGAGGGACGCTGGAAATAAAACCACAGAAAACTTCTTGTATTATACCAAATGAAAAACAAAAGCTCGACCATATATAGAAAGGAATTCTTGGTTGCTGAATACCTGTTTTTCCAGTAAGCTATGAGCTATTTTCACGGCAAATGAGATCCTTGTTTTGCCTCTGTGTCAAGAACTGGAAATACCGAGAAAGCATCGGCGTTTTCATGGATTTTCCTTCATCTCGTACTTGTATGGCTCCCCGCCTGATGGACAAGAGTATAAGCTTTCAATGGGTCTGCGTTCGTCATTATCCATGAAGTAGCATCTTTCGTCATTTTCAATCTGATATCTGTTGGTCAGACAACGAGTTGCCTTGGCTCTTTCTCTATAAGACACATAGTTTGAGAGAGCTATGGAGGTCCTTTATGATGGCTATTCAAGGGAGAATATCAAAGGATTCTATGAAATCATTGGCACGCCCGGCAGGATTCGAACCTGCGGCCTACGGATTCGAAGTCCGGCGCTCTATCCATCTGAGCTACGGGCGCCAAGGTGAAAAGCTTTTCAAAGATAATATATCAGCGAGGTAATAACAAGAAGCCTTCCCTAAATGTTTGTTCCGAGCTTCAACACGGGAACAGCGGCAAGATAGCAGTAGAAATTAAAAAGGTTAACCCGATTTGAGCTAACCTTTTATTTTTTATTGGTGCCGAGAGACGGAATCGAACCATCGACACGTGGATTTTCAGTCCACTGCTCTACCGACTGAGCTATCTCGGCTGAATTTCTCAAGCATTATGATGAACCTATTTAGCTTTGTCAACCTCAGTACTAACTTCAGACCATGTTAATTTGACTTTTGTGGTATGTTAATTTCAAATTTCACTGCCAAAGTACAGGATGAACAAAGTGTAAACTACTTTTGGCTTGGAGCCATATACTGTAAGGAGGGATTATTAATGCCTGTCATTTATTGTGATGAGATCAATATATCAATGGAAACAGGACCGGATCTTACGGATATCACAGGAAGACTTCAGGCTGTCGTCAATTCAAGCAGGGTGTCAAACGGGAGCTTGCATGCAACTGTAATCGGATCCACCGGTTCCTTAACTACAATCGAATACGAACCGGGGGTAATCGAGGACCTGAAAGATGCCATTAACAGACTTGCCCCTTCGGATCTGGTATATAAGCATGAACTGGCCTGGCATGACGGAAACGGCCACAGTCATGTCCAGGCTGCTCTTCTGGGGCCATCTCTGGTTATCCCTGTTCGTGAAGGGAACCTATACCTCGGGACGTGGCAGCAGGCAGTGGTGATTAATCACGATAACCGCCCAAGGAGCAGAAAGGTGGCAGTGACGGTGGTAGGTACGGATTAACTTATTTCCTATTATGCTCGGAATGGCTGGGAATAAGTTTGTTTCAATTTGACGAATTTCCGATAAAAAAATAACATTAGAGTTGTTTTAAATGCCAATTCTCCGCCCGCCGAAGATTTCCGGATGGGCAAGATACCGGCAACCCTGAACAGAACCTGGGGAAACATGAAGCCTATACTGCGCCGCATTGTAATTGTACTTGTCATTTCTGTTGTCGTGGCATTGATCCTTTTCTATGTCATGAGGGACAAACCGGTTTCAGTGGTCGTTCAGGTCGTGGATAGCGGACGCGTCGAGGCGACCGTGGCCAATACGCGCTCCGGCACTGTCAAGGCCTGCCGGCGAGCCCGGCTTGCACCGGCCACTGGAGGACAGATCCGTGAACTTTTGGTGCATGAGGGTGATCGCGTCGAAGCAGGCCAGGTGCTACTGGTGCTCTGGAATGAGGATCTGAAGGCCGAGGTGAATCTGGCGGAGAGCGAAGGCGCAACAAGCCGGGCCAATGCCGAGGAGGCCTGTTTTCTGGCTGAAGAGGCGCAACGGGATGCCGACCGGCTGGTGAGACTCCGCAAACAGGATCTGGTCTCGGAGGCGGACTTCGACAAGGCCGTCACCAATGCCAAGGCACGGCGTGCGAACTGTGAAGCTGCCCGGGCAAGCGTTAAGATGAGCGCCGCACGCATTAAATTCGCCCGCGCGATGCTGGACCATACTATCCTTAGAGCACCGTTCGCAGGGACTGTTGCAGAGGTGAGCGGCGAACTGGGCGAATTTGTCACCCCCTCGCCTATAGGTGTGGCTACGCTGCCTGCTGTGGATCTTATTGATACAAGCTGCCTTTATGTCTCCGCCCCTATAGACGAGGTGGATGCTACGGCCATCAGGACCGGGATGGAGGCGCGCATCACTTTGGATGCATTCCCAAAAACGAATTTCAAGGGCCTGGTCAGGCGCATTGCACCTTATGTGCTGGAGGTGGAAAAGCAGGCCCGGACTGTTGAGGTAGAGACGGTCTTTGCCGACCTGCCGGGCAATGAAAACCTGCTTCCGGGCTACAGCGCCGATGTGGAGATTGTCCTTGATTTGCGGGATAATGTGCTTCGAATACCGACCGAGGCCATTTTGGAAGGAAACAGGGTGCTTGTATGCAGACGGGCTGACGGGCTGATAGAGGAACGAATAATCGAACAGGGGCTTTCCAACTGGCAGTTTACCGAGGTGGTGTCAGGCCTTGAGGCCGGAGAGCTGATCGTAACTTCAGTCGACCGGGAAGGCGTGAAGCCGGGTGTCCGCGCCGAACCGGAATCCCTGCCCAAGGGAAGGGTCGTTCAATGATCGTAAATTTTCATGGAACGAAATGAGCCCTAATGCCCTTGACTTTGAAAGATGAACATCGAACGTCGAACGTCGAACATCGAGTCAATTACCACCCCTAAAAAGGGTGGCTTGGATGGTGACCCTAAAAGGGTCTTTGTCTGAATACTGTTCACCGTAAAGGCGCAAAGAACGCTAAGTTTACTTCCTTTTTGTTTTCCTTTGAAAGGAAGGAAAACAAAAGCTACAAGCCTTATGGCAACTATACAATTCTATTCGTCGGTATATATGCTTTGAAT
>JAUWGF010000031.1:0-13435 GCA_030606515.1 Deltaproteobacteria bacterium
AGGGGCCGAGAACGTGGAAAGGGCAACAAGGCTGTCAAAGGTTCGACATCGCAAGCTGGGCGATAATTGGCTGGTCCGTGGTCTGGTCACAAACATTGGTTCTTTCTGGAGCTGACCATATATGTTTACAGGGATAATCCAGGGCCTTGGGACCCTCAAGGATGTTCGTCAGGCAAGTCAGGGTCTGGTCTTTACTATTCATCCTGTTTTCCCTATTAAAGATCCACAGGAGGGGGAGAGTGTTGCTGTGAACGGGGTCTGCCTGACCGCCGTTACTATCTCCCATGACGTGTTCAGTGTGGAAGTTTCACCAGAGACCCTTTCAAGGACCACATTGCCCGGGCTCAGGGTTGGAAGCCGTGTTAATCTTGAGCAGGCCCTCAGGCTCTCAGACCGTCTTGGCGGACATCTGGTAAGTGGTCATGTGGATGGAATAGGAGAAGTAATTGAAAGGGAGCATCTAAGCCAGTTTACTTTATTTACTATAGCTATCCCCGAGAGCCTTGACCGGTACATTATTGAAAAAGGTTCGGTTGCAATTGACGGCATCAGCCTTACTGTAAACAGTTGTAGTAAGGGCCGTTTCTCCGTGGCCATCATCCCGCATACTGCCAAGCTCACTACTATGGGTTTCAGGAATAAGGGAGATAAAATCAATATTGAGGTAGATCTCATTGGGAAGTATATTGAAAAATTACTTTTGGCTGGGCATATTAAAACAGAGAAACCGACCAATATTGATACGGAGTTTCTGGCACAGCATGGGTTTATTTAAAAGGAACATAGTTCACTGACGTAATTTTCTTTAACGAGGTTTATTTAATAATGTCATTATCCACCATAGAAAATGCTATTGAGGATATTCGGGCAGGAAAGATGTTTATCCTTGTCGACGACGAGGACCGGGAAAACGAGGGTGATCTCACTATGGCTGCAGAAACCGTGACCCCTGAGGCCATCAATTTCATGGCCAGGTATGGTCGCGGCTTGATTTGTCTTGCCCTTGCGGAAGAGCAGGTAAACAAGCTGAAGCTCCCTATGATGACTTCCCAGAATACGTCTATGTACGGCACGGCCTTTACAGTATCCATAGAGGCTAGACATGGAGTCACAACAGGTATCTCTGCCCATGACAGGGCAACTACTATCCTGACTGCCATAGCAGACGAATCCGGTCCGGAGGATATTGCCATGCCAGGCCATGTCTTTCCATTAAAGGCAAGGGAGGGAGGGGTCCTTGTGAGGGCGGGCCAAACCGAGGGTTCAGTGGATCTTGCAAGGCTGGCAGGCCTGAAGCCCTCCGGGGTCATATGCGAGATCATGAAGGACGACGGGACAATGGCCCGGATGCCTGATCTTGAAGTTTTTTCTAAAAAACACGATCTTAAGATTGTCACAATTGCAGACCTCATAGCCTATCGTCTTCGCACTGAGAGTTTTGTAAATCGGGATGTTGAGACTAGGCTGCCCTCCAGGTTTGGTGGAGAATGGAAGCTCATCGTCTATAGCAGTATAATTGATCCCAATGAGCATCTTGCCCTGGTGCTGGGGGATCAGGAAATCCGAGCAGACGAGGAAATTCTTGTGCGTGTGCACTCTGAGTGTCTGACAGGAGACGTGCTTGGTTCCCTCAGATGTGATTGCGGTCTGCAGTTACAGAGGGCCATGCATCAGATAGCTAAAGAAGGCCGGGGTGTCCTTGTCTACATGAGGCAGGAGGGCCGGGGTATCGGCCTCCTTAACAAACTTCGGGCATACTGTCTCCAGGATCAGGGAAGAGATACCGTAGAGGCCAACCGTGAACTGGGCTTTAAACCGGATCTCAGGGACTATGGTGTCGGTGCCCAGATCTTGCGGGATCTTGGGGTGAGAAAAATGAGACTCATGACAAACAATCCCAAAAAGATTGTTGGGCTCGAGGGTTATGGAATGGAAGTGGTGGAGAGGGTCCCTATTGAAATCCCACCCAATGAGGAGAATGTGGACTATTTAATGTGTAAGAAAGAAAAAATGGGACATCTGTTACATATTTAGTGATTTTTGGAATTTGGTGATTTAGTGATTTGGTGATTGTTTGATTGGGAAAATAAGAGGGGAATATCATGCCTAAGACATTTGAAGGTCACTTACAGGCCCAGGGATTGCGTTTAGGTATTGTGATTGCGCGATTTAACGAATTCATTTCCAGTAAGCTGCTTGGAGGTGCATTAGATGCACTTGTCAGGCATGGATGCATAGAAGATGATATTGAAGTGGCCTGGGTGCCCGGGGCCTTTGAAATTCCCCTTGTTGCCAGGCGTATGGCCAACAGCGGCCGCTATGACGCTGTAATATGTCTGGGCTGCGTCATCCGGGGGGCTACACCACACTTTGACTATGTAGCTGCTGAGACTTCCAAGGGGATTGCACAGGTTGCAATGCAGGCAGATTGCCCTGTTGCCTTTGGAGTACTCACCACTGACAGTATCGAGCAGGCCATTGAACGGGCAGGTACCAAGGCCGGGAACAAAGGATGGGACGCTGCCCTTGCGGCTGTAGAGATGGCAAACCTCTTAAAAGGCCTAAATGCCTAAATTGTCTGTCCGCCATAAAGGGCGAGAGATTGCCCTTCAGATTCTATACCAATGTGACTGGAATACCACTGAAGACATAGACAAGGTCATTACGGAATATGCCACTGGTCTGGCTTCAGAGGCTATTCCTGAAGATGATCCTGCTTTGGCGTTCGGCCGGACACGGCTGCAAGGGGTGCTTACCCATAAGGCGGAGATCGATTCTATACTGAAAAAGAACACCGAGCATTGGCGTTTGGACAGAATGGCCAGTGTAGACAAGAATATTTTGCGCATAGGGACCTTTGAGTTATGTTACTGCCCTGATATTCCTCCTAAAGTAGCCATAAATGAGGCCCTTGAGCTTGCAAAAAAGTTTTGTGGCGGGGAATCAAGCGCCTTTGTAAACGGTATCCTGGATGCAGTCTTAAGAGATAGAGAAAGGACGGAAAAGGCATAGTTTCGGATATCATGACAGCACGATATGATTTTAAAATAATAGAAGAAAGGCATCAGGCCGACTGGGCCAAAGAGGGCCTTTTTGCCGCCAGGGAGGATAGCTCCAGGTCCTGCTATTATGTACTGGAGATGTTTCCCTATCCTTCAGGCCGGATACACATGGGTCATGTCAGAAATTACACCATAGGGGATGTAGTGGCCCGGTACAAACGCATGCAAGGTTACAACGTCCTCCATCCTATGGGGTGGGACGCCTTTGGTATGCCTGCTGAGAATGCTGCTATTGAACACAGGACCCATCCTGCCACATGGACTTATGAAAATATTGACTACATGCGCAAACAACTCAAACGCCTGGGGTTGTCATATGATTGGGAAAGAGAGTTTGCCACATGTGATCCGGACTACTATCGCTGGGAACAGCTCTTCTTTATCCAGATGTTTGAAGCAGGACTCGTATATCGTCAGAAATCCAAAGTTAACTGGTGTGAAGGTTGCCGGACAGTCCTTGCCAACGAGCAGGTAGAGGACGGCAAGTGCTGGCGGTGTGATACAGAGGTAGTGGAAAAAGAACTGGATGGGTGGTTTTTTAAGATCACTGACTATACTCAAGAACTCCTGGAAGGATGCGACAGGCTGACCGGATGGCCGGAAAAGGTCCTCACAATGCAGCGCAACTGGATCGGTCGCAGTGTGGGGGCGGAGATTACATTCCCGCTGGCAGGAGATGATAGCGAAATCAGGGTATTTACTACCAGATCGGATACCCTTTTTGGTGCGACCTTCATGAGCCTGTCACCGGAACACCCTATGGCCATGGAACTCTGTATAGGTACAGGTCAGGAAGAAGAAGTAAAGGCCTTTATAGACCATTGGACCAAAATACCTTCAAGAGAAAGACAAATCACCAAATCACCAAATCACCAAATCACCAAATCCAAAGAAGGTGTATTCACCGGGGCCTATGTCAAGCATCCGCTAACCGGTGAAAGTATTCCGATCTACATTGCTAATTTCGTGTTAATGGAATATGGCACCGGGGCGGTAATGGCTGTCCCTGCTCACGACCAGAGGGACTTTGAATTTGCCAAGGAATACAAGTTACCCATAAAGGTCGTAATTCAACCAGAGGGGGGAAACCTGAAGCCCGAGACCATGAAAGAGGCATGGGAAGGCCCCGGCACCCTTGTGAACTCCGGTCTTTTTAGTGGCATGGAGAACGAACAGGCCAAGAAGGCCATAACCAGACACCTGGAGACCCATGGCCTTGGGAACCAAAAAATCAGCTATCGCCTGAGGGACTGGGGCATATCCAGACAGCGCTATTGGGGAACGCCTATTCCCATGGTCCAGTGTGACACATGCGGGATCGTACCGGTCAGGAAACAAGACCTGCCTGTGATCCTCCCACTGGATGCCCGGTTGGACAAACAGGGCCGGTCTCCCCTTCCCGGCCTTGAGAGCTTCTGGTCTACAACCTGCCCCAAGTGCGGCGGGCCTTCCCGGCGGGAAACCGACACAATGGATACCTTTGTGGAGTCATCCTGGTATTTTGCAAGATATGCATGCCCTGATGAGACCTCGGCCCCCCTGGATCGGAAGAGGGTGGATGTATGGCTCCCTGTAAATCAGTATATCGGTGGAATTGAACACGCCATACTGCATCTCCTGTATGCAAGATTTTTTACCAAGGTCCTTCGGGACCTGGGATGGCTCTCGGCAGATGAGCCTTTTACAAATCTTCTGACTCAAGGCATGGTCCTCAAGGACGGGGCAAAGATGTCCAAATCCAAGGGGAATGTGGTTGACCCTGATAAGATGATCAATACTTACGGAGTCGATACGATTCGTCTTTTTATACTATTTGCTTCCCCGCCGGAACGGGATCTTGAATGGAGCGATCAAGGAGTTGAGGGTGCCCACAGGTTTCTGCACCGGATCTGGCGTCTGGTCACGAAAAACCTTGAGGGTTTGACCTCAGCAAGGACTGACAAGGAGACCCTGATCCAGGGGACAAAGGCCTCTAAGGCCCTCAGACAAAAAACACACCAGACGATTCTGAAAGTTACCGAAGACATTGAACAGCGCTTTCATTTCAATACGGCCATCAGCGCGGTCATGGAGTTGATCAATGAGGTAATGTCCTGCCTCAACCGGTATGGAACCCCTGAGATTGACCAACAGGGGGATTGGGCCGTACTGAGAGAGGCCATGGAAGCAGTGTTGATCTTGCTCTTTCCAATGGTACCCCACATAACAGACGAACTGTGGCAGCTTCTTGGCCATCAAAAGACTATAAGTCTTGAACCATGGCCTGTTGCAGATCTTGATGTCGCACGGGCTGATACTGTAAATATCGTGGTACAGGTAAATGGCAAGCTTCGCAGCCAGGTCGAGGTGGCTCAGAATACAGATAAGGAAATCATCGAATCTATGGTTTTGGATGATCCGAAGGTAAAGCGATACACACAAGGGAAGGCTGTACATAAAATCATATATGTGCCTGGAAGACTGATTAACGTTGTGGTAAGGAATTGAGGTCTATCAGATGATTAAATTTTTACAAATCGTTTCCTGTGCACGTCACCCAGGGCGTTTTATCCTTGCTGTTTTTGCCTTCTGTATTCTCTGGACCTCGTTATCCGGTTGTGGATACCACTGTGCCGAACGCATAGAGTCATTACCTCCCTGGATAAAAACCGTATATGTGGCACCATGGGCCAACCGCAGCAACGAACTTCTCCTTGGGGTCTGGATAACCGAAGAACTCAGACATGAATTTTTAAGGGGGAGAGGACTGAAGCTTGTCACAAAGGATGAAGCCGATGTGATTCTTGAGGGAGAGATTGTTAGCACAAGCACCAGCGGTCTTTCCTACATTAGATACGATCGGGCTGTTGAACGACGCATCACAGCCGAGTGCTCTGTGAATCTGGTGCGCCGCGAAGGCGGCAAGGTCATATGGCAGACCAGTAATATTGCGAGGGAGGAAGAATTTCTTGTGGGGAAGGATGTAATGCAGACCGAGGCCCTCAAGGACGAGGCCCTGCAAAAACTCAGCCGCGACGTGGCTGAGATAATCTATCACAGGATTACAGGTGTCTTCTAACCTGCTGCCTGGGCCTTTATCAGTACCTGGACTTTCCTGCTCAGCCTGGAAATGTTCCGTGAAGCTGTACGTTTGTGAATAATACCCTTGGCCGCCGTCTTGGCTATGGCCTTTTGAGCCAACCGCATATGATCCTGGACCTCTGCAGGTGATTTTTCTGCGATGGCGGCCTCAAGTGCCTTTACAACGTTTTTTATTCTTGTTTTTTTGGAGTTGTTGCGCAATTGACGTTCTTTATTTTGACGTGCCCTCTTAAGGGCAGACTTGTGATTGGCCAATCTATCCTCCTATATCTGAATATATTAATTAATTATTGTTTTCCTAAAGATAAGAGTCTCATATAATATAGCACCTATTTGATGTCAACATGGATATTTCACACCTCTTAGATCATTTCAAGATACTTCGTGACGTTCCTGGCCTTGAGGCCCTGGCCACAGTATTGATTTACCTGGTGCTGGCCAAGGCTGCTGACATATTTATTGACAAAGTCTTAAAGCGCTTGGCAGGCCTTACAAAGTTCAGTTTTGATGACAAGCTGATATCCTTTGTCCATGGTCCTGTATTCTGGACTGTTGCCTTAATTGGTATCCTGCACGGGCTGATATTGGTAGAGTTGAAGCCGCCGTGGGACTTCATCCTTCCAATGGTTACCAAGAGTTTGATCCTCTTTGTGTGGTGGATCGCGGCTATCAGAATCGTGAACTGGCTGTCAGACAAGAGCTTCCCGATCGCAGCCAGGACAGGGGATGCCGGACGAGACATCTTCCTTCTCTTCAAGAACATATTTCGTGTTGCAGCCGTTATCATAGGTATCCTGTGGATGCTTGCAATCTGGAATGTGAACCTCACGCCGCTGTTTGCATCTGCAGGGATTGCGGGAATAGCCGTCGCGCTGGCAGCAAAGGACACCCTTGCCAATTTTTTTGGCGGGATCAGTATTTTTGTGGATAAGCCCTTTAAGATCGGGGATTACATTATACTCGACTCAGAGGAGAGGGGAGAAGTGGTAGCCATAGGCATCCGTTCTACAAGGATCAAGACAAGAGATGATGTGCTCATCACCGTCCCCAATTCCATACTGGCAAATTCCAAGATAATCAATGAAAGCGCCCCGGTTCCCAGATTCAGGATACGCATACCGGTGGGTGTGGCCTATGGGGGCGACCTGGAAAAGGTAGACGATATCCTCGTAGATATAGCCAGGTCCAATTCCATGGTGTCAAAAGACCCGGACCCAAGGGCGAGGCTAAGGGCGTTTGGGGATTCGTCAATTGACTTTGAGCTACTGTGCTGGGTAGAAGATCCAAGGAACAGAGGTCTTGCCACGCATCAGCTCATGAATACCATCTACAAGGCCTTTGAAAAGGAGGCTATCTCCATCCCCTTCCCACAGAGGGATGTCCATCTCATTTCTGCAGATACGGATTAAATCCCGCTTGATAAATCCCCAATTTGTATCACCTGTGTTTGTATAAATTTTGGCATGGTGAAATTTGGTCACAGCCCTTCAGAGTAGGAAACCGTATTGACGTGCTCCATGAATAATACGGCGTATCTGGACGGTTTCAGACTTTACAACATAAAATACGAGATACTTGCCAACTATTAACATTCGATAGCCGAGTTTCGTGAGCCGTTTATCATTTGGAATTACACCAAGGAATGGGTTTGATGCTAACTGAGAAATCGATCTATCAACCTTTTCAAGTTGGGAGGTGGCCGCAGTGGGATTGTCTCTGTTTATATATTCAAAAATATCAATCAGGTCCTGTTGCGCAGCGCTTAAATAACGAATCTTGCGGGGCTTACTCATTTAATCTTTGCTCTTAGACGTTTCATCATCTCTTGATGCGTTATCCCTTTTTCTCCCGATGCATCCAATGCTTCAGCTTCTCCAAGTTTCTGATATAGCTCAATTAAGCTGTGTAAACGTTCATAATGAGCCAAGCTCATTACGACCAAATCCCCTTGTCCGTTTTTTGTTATAAATACAGGTCGATCTTCGCTATGGCAAAGCTTTGATATTTCGTTGGCTCTATTTCTTAAATCTGATATCGGTTTGATTAAAGGCATAGGGTCCTCCTATATTTTTTTGAGAATATATTATCATAAAAATGATATTCATCAATAGAACGGTCGCGAAAATCAGGAAATCGGGGACATAATTGACTAGCTTGATAGTATAGGAATTTCCATTTTTTTGACAGGATCAACAGGATAATCAGGATAAATGAAAATCATGTAAATCTTGTTCATCCTGTCAGAGAAGTCCCGCCGGAGGCGGCTAATTTAACTTGCTCTTTCGTTTTCCTTTTCCTCTTTGAGGGAATGACCTCTCCTTCAAAAATCCCTTAAATCCTGTTAATCCTGTCTGGCAAAAAGAATTGCAAATATGCGAATCAACAAATCGCAGGATGCTGTCAACTCCATTTTTCCTCGCGAGATCATCTCAGCGTAATCACGCTGAGATGTAAGCAATTAATTTTCTAGACAAAATGCTTTATAATTTGCTAAAAGGGAATAGATTGTGTCGAAGGATGGAATTAAAGTAATCCGTGTAATCTGCGAAATCTGTGGATTAAATGCGGCTCATTTTATTGTTTTTTGAAAATTCAGGTAGTTAAAATGACCTGCTGCCTTTTTCAACATAAAATAGGCATCCCCAGCCAACCTTACACAGATTGGCCAGATTGTTGGATTGTTTCACACTTTGGAAGAATCTGCAAGTTGGGTGCATCCGTTGCACCAAACCAGATTGCGGCCACACAAAACAAAGAACCACTGAATCTTGTCCCACATAGATTGATGAACTGCCAATGTTAGTCGTATCCACCCGCAGTCTTAAAATCTTGGTCGCTCTCGTCTGGTATGTCGGGGGCATTATACTGCTGCTAAAAGGGGGCAGTCTGCTGGTCGAAGCAGATGCGCTGAAACCAGAACAGGACTGGCCTTGGCTGGCTGCTGTTGCCGGACTGTTCCTTGGTGGCTTGAAAGCAAAATTTCTTTTCAACAAAATTTGCCAGAAGAATCTGGACAGAATAGCCGCCCTGGAGCGGCCGAAGCTCTGGCAGTTTTTCAGGCTGGGGTTCTTTGTGATGTTAATGTTAATGGTTCTGGTTGGCGCAACTTTATCCAGGCTGGCGCACAACAATTATCCGCTCTTAATCGGCGTGGCCATATTGGATCTTAGTATTGCCATCGCTCTGCTAGGGAGCAGTTATGTCTTTTGGAAACACAAGGCATTTTATTCTACCAAAGCCGCCTAACCATCTGCTGCACTTGACCGCAGAAGCCGAGCCGATTTAGAACATTAGATAAAACACGACTCATAAAAAAGCTTGGTTCTATTAATCCAGAAACCCAGTTGGAGGTTATTTCTGTCTTACAACGGCTATTTGCATTTTGAGGCCGCCCAACCTGTCAGTCCTGATCGTCTTCCGATGGATGCGGATCTTCGGATTACGGCGTGAATTTGTCACACAGAATCCAAGATACTTCCGCTCCCATGGTCGACCGACCGCGCTCTTCTCCTGGTTTACTTTCAGCCGCAATTTCTTTTCGATAAAGCGGCTGACACTCTCCATCACTCGTCTCCCTGCCCGTTCGCTTCTTACAAAAATGACACTGTCGTCAGCGTAACGGACAAAGCATAAACCGCGCGACTCAAGCTCTTTATCTAATTCATCAAGTACTATATTGGATAGCAAAGGCGAAGATTGTGCAACACACGAAAGGGAAGTCTCTGGATGGACCCGCCAACTTGAGTTTCAGGTTTCTGTTTCGTGTTTTCTACCAAGGATTACTTAGAAACTGTAAAACTATAGAGCATCTTCAAACTTTCCAAGCCAGTCAAGTCGTCAAGCACGTTCTGCACGAATTACCCCAATTTCCCACGGCGACAAAGTTCCGGCAAGAAGCGATTTCATGCCCAGACAAGGTCGTAGCTGACATTACGGCCTTTACCCTCATTTTGCATCAAAACTCGCTTGCCAACCAAATCGGATATCTCTCGATAGGCTGTAGCTCTGCTGGTTTTTGCAATGGAAACATATTTCTTGGTTGTCAGCCCCCCCTCAAAACCGCCCTGCCCCGCATCCAAGAGGCGCTTTACCACCTTGCGCTGGCGATCATTCATGGGCGTTTGGCCGTGTCTTTGCCAAAAATCAGCCTTTGCCAGAACTTTGGAAATGAGCGTTTCGGAATTCTTCACGGCTCGCTCCAAACATCCCAGAAACCACAAAAGCCATGCTGTTATATCATCATCTCCCTTCTGACATTGTTCCAGAATCTTATAATATTGATCCCGTTCCGCCATAATTTGTGCAGAAAGGCTGTAGAATCTCTTTGACAGCCTTTCATCCTGTGCAAGAGCCATGTCGGTCAAGGCCCTGGCAATGCGGCCATTGCCGTCTTCAAAAGGATGGATGGTTATGAACCGAAAATGGGCAATACCGGCCCGCAACAGCCCCTCGGTATTGTCTAAACTTGCTTCCCACCAGGAGAGGAATTGTGTTATCTCCTCCCCAATCCTGTCTGCGGGAGGCGCCTCAAAATGGACTTTCTCCCGGCCAACTGGCCCGGATACAACCTGCATGGGTACTGGACCCCGCCAGATGCCGGTGCGAATGCGCCGCAGACCTGAAAAACCTGTCGGGAACAATGCTGCTTGCCAACCCTTCAGTCTTTCTGCGGTGAGCGGTTCATTATAACGTGCTGTTGCATCAAGGATCATTTCCACCAGACCATCAACATGGCGCTCAGCTGAAGGCAGGCCGGCAATCGGCAACCCTAGCCGTCTGGCTACGGAGGACCGGACGGAGTCCCTGCTTAATGACTGCCCTTCAATAGCAGCGGTTTTTATTGTCTCCTCAGTCAGGATTTCTGCCTGAGCTTCCTGACTGAGATTCATGCCAAGGCCACGAATTCTACTCAATAACCTGCCCTGGCAAAAGCGTGTCCTGCCGACCGGATGGAGCAACTTATCGTTCTGCCAGCTAAAGTTAGGCCAATTGGCACGTTGCCACACGTAGCGCACAATCCCCCCTAATCGCCTCATATTTTAAAACAATTATACATTGTATTCGCTTCATTCACAACCAGTATTCAAGTTTGGGCTCGGGGCGGAGCAAGTTAACGGCGAGCCCTAAAGGTCCCGTTCCGAGCGGTTAGCCAGGTCTTCCCAGTCAGGCAGATAGAGTGACATCAGACCCCTTGCATAAGGCCAGGTATTCCTGCGCCGGACCGCTCATCAGTGAGGCGGATGTGAAGGTTGTCATTGCGAGCGTTAGCGAAGCAATCTCGTGGCGTAGTTTGTGAGCCTTGTTGAGATTGCTTTGTCGCTTCACTCCTCATGAGGATTTGGATTCGCTTTTCAAGATCAAGCCCGGGCCTATCAAAAGCGGAGAAGACATCGACATCTTCAAGACGATCTTCACCGGAATGTACCCAAGGATTCATGACAAAAAGCTCGAGCCCAGGAAATGGATCGAAAACTATATCCTTACATATATTGAAAGGGATATCCGAAGTCTTGTAAATGTTGACAACCTGAAACTTTTCGAGAATTTTTTACAAACCTGTGCCGCTATGTCCGGGCAGCTTATCAACTACACGTCTATTTCAAATTCCATTGGTGTGTCACAGCCCACTGTAAAGAAATGGATGTCTCTCTTAGAAACAAGTGGCATCCTCTTTATCCTTCCTCCCCATCACAAGAATTTTAGAAAGCGCCTTGTAAAAACCCCCAAATTATATTTTGCAGATACGGGAGTGCTTTCTTTCCTTCTTTCGATCAGGACCCCGGATGAACTTAAAGGTCATCCGCTTTTTGGAAATATCTTTGAGACATTTATTATCGGTGAGCTTTACAAAAGAGTATATCATGTAGGGGAGAAACCGCCTTTCTACTTCTGGCGGGACAAGACCGGCAATGAGATTGATCTCCTCGTTGATATCGGATCAGAGCTTCTGCCCGTTGAGATAAAAAGCTCAAAAACATACAGTAGAGAGTTCAAATCAAGTGTTCTTTCATGGCTTAATCTGCAAGGAAATACATCTAAGAAGGGATTTGTCATATACAGGGGAAAGGATGTGGTCGGAAGGAAATCAACTGTCACTGCTGTCCCCTGGTGGTATTTATAAGAGCTACGGCTTCAGCATCCACGCCAGTGGGGGCCGAACATAAAGGATTAGTTCCCGCATTCTAAGTGGTGTGGTGAGGAGAATCCCCCTTACCAGATTATATGCCTTTTGTCTTTATGATCTAAGAAGACGTTTTTTCAATATCGGTTATTGGTTCAGCAAATCCAACTGGATCCCTCTGACCTATTTTGTGGTGACCGTCACAGTGATCTGAAGTGCTTTGTCCGAAGTGATGATGCTGATGTTGGCAACACGGTCATTTTTCTTGTACACGAGCACCGACTGGGGGCCCATGATCATGGAGGTCTCTTCGGACCATCCTTTTGCATTCATCTCCTCCCTGTAAGTACTTAGGATCTTGGACCGGTTATCGCTGGTAGTCAGGGTAATGGAATAACCATCTGGTACCTTCATAGCCATTACGGCCTTCGACGGGCGGTAGATAAATACATCGTCCGGGAAATCCTTGGGGATCTCAGTTTCTTCTCCTGTGATTAATGTGTATTTGCCGCGATCAGTCTCTCCGGTGATCTTCATTCCCTTCCTTGAAAGATCCACATCAGCTTTTGCCCCGGTTTCCTTCTCAATCTTCTTTTCCATTGCCTTTTCTTCTGCTCTTTCTCCGCATCCGGTTAAAAAGACAATCGACAAAAATAAACAAAAAAGGAATCTTGTCATTTTACCCTCCTCTCATAAGGGTTAATTTGTACATAATGTATGTTTCGCGTAGTTGGGTTATAACTGATTTCACTGAAAAATCCAATCTGCGGCGTACGATAAATGTTGAATTTTGAATGTTGAATTTTGAATTAAGGTATATGTCTTTTAAATCTTCTTCCACACTTCAACATTCACCATTCAACATTCACCATTATCTATAAAGGGATGCATCTGGGACATTTTGAGCGGAATCTGTTTTTTGAAATGTACTCATGTCTGAAATATCACCGGCGGTTTTTCAGGCTCTCTCTCTTCTATATGACCGATAACAAAGGCCTGTTCGTCAAGTGCATGGGTCTGGAAAAGCAGGTCCTGCGCGTCGGCCTCGGGCACTATGAGTACCATACCGATACCGCAGTTGAATGTCCGGAACATTTCTTCTTCAGATATATTGCCTTTTTCCTGTAAGAAATGAAAGATGGGCGGGATTGGCCAGCTGCCCTTTTTAATC
>JAUWGF010000015.1:0-17734 GCA_030606515.1 Deltaproteobacteria bacterium
AAATAGTCATTAACAGTAACCACATGGACCCCGCGACCGGTAAGTGCATTCAGATAAACCGGCATTGTGGCCACTAAAGTCTTTCCTTCACCGGTCCTCATCTCGGCGATTTTGCCCTGATGCAGCACAATCCCGCCCATAAGCTGCACGTCAAAGGGCCTGAGCCCCAATGCCCTGCGAGCTGCCTCCCGTGTGACCGCAAAGGCCTCCGGGAGCAATTCATCCAGAGACTCTCCCTGTTCAAACCGCTTCTTGAATTCAGGGGTCTTTGCCTTGAGTTCTTCGTCAGACAAGGCCTTTGTTTCTGATTCAAGAGAATTTATACGATCTACAAGGGGCTGTAGCTTCTTGACCTCCCTGTCGTGTTTGGTGCCAAACACCTTTGCTACTATATTTCCAATCATATAATCAAAGCTCCACCAGCAGTGCTATTTCGTCACAATCCGGGAACTTTGGGCACTTCAAACAGTCTGCCCAAATTTTGTGGGGAAGTGAACTCTTATCCACTAATTTGAACCCCAATTTCTCAAAGAATTTTGGTTGATATGTGAGGGTAAAGACCCGGTAAATTCCAAGGACAACGGCCTCTGAAAGGCAATGCTCCACAAGCTGTCTTCCCATACCCTTGGCCTGGTAGTCTTCGCGTACTGCCAAAGACTTCACCTCAGCCAGGTCTTCCCAACATATATTAAGTGCCGCCACACCCACGATATTATCATCAGATGTCTGCATTACGGTATAGTCCCGCAGATGATCATATATCTCGCTGAGAGAGCGCGGCAACAGCAGACCCTGGTCTGCAAAGTGAGCAAGTAGGGCACGAATGGACCTTACATCTGATATCTTGGCTTTCCGTATCATGATACACTAGTCACGTATGGGTACGACATAAGATCTCAAGTCATGTTTTTGGGCCAGGTTTTTTGCAGAGTTGGTGGCTTCCTCAACAGAACGAAACTCCCCAAGATGGACCCGGTACCAGATCCCCTTCTCAGGACCAAGGTCGGCCCTCCTGACTTTAGCTCGATAGCCCTTATCTCTCCACCTTCGGGCCTCTTTATTTGCCCGCTCCCTCTCTCTATAAGAAGCTATTTGCAACGCAAAGTATGTACTCTTCTTCTTTGTGTTTTTGGTTTGGTACCCAGGCCGCTTAACATCATCCGCGTCGCGCACCTTCTTTTTAACTGACTCTTTCCTTGGCTCTGGCTGCTCTTTTTCCTTAGTATCCAGTGGAGTTACCCGAGTTGTTTTTTCTGGAATTAGGGGAGTAACTTCCTCTGCTTCAGGCACTACCCTTGCGACAACCTGGGTCTGGAGTGACTCATCCAGGCTGCGTCCAACCAGCTTCTGACCAACCCAGAAACCCAAGATAAACACCCACAGAAAGACACAAACAGTAGATACAGTCAGGGCGATAAGCCCTCCCCAACCTAACTGGAACTGTATTTTTCGACTTTTTTTTCTGGTTCGAGCCATCTCTAAACCTCATGCTAAACCCATAGGGCAGACACGCGGGTCTGCCCCTACTGGCCTACATTTTTTCATCCCATAGGGCAGACACAGGGGTCTGCCCCTACTGCCTACATTTTTTCAGGTGCTGATACTCCCAGTAGCCCCAGACCCTTGCGAAAAACCCTTCTTGTCACATCTGCCAAGAGAAGTCTGGCCTGGGTCAAATCCGGATCATCGGTGATAAACCGATGCCGGGTATAGTAGCCATGCAGTTGACCTGCCAACTCGGTAAGATAATAACTGACGCGATATGGCTCAAGGGCAAGGGCGGCGTCAGCCACGAGACAGGGGAATGCATCCAGTTGCTTCAAAAGCTTAATATCCTCTGGAGTATTGAGGAGTGAGACATCAATATCCTGTGGCTCTGCGAGAGAAATTCCCTGTTCTCCAGCATTTCTGAAAACGCTTGAAAGCCTGGCATGGGCATATTGTACATAATAAACAGGGTTTTCCTGGCTCTGGCTTCTGGCAAGATCCAGGTCAAAGTCCAGGTGACTGTCACACCTGCGGGTCAAGAATATAAACCGCGCAGCGTCGCTACCAACGTCATCAAGCACTTCCCTCAAGGTCACAAACTCACCGGCCCTGGTTGACATGGCCTTAATCTTCCCCCCTTCCAGAAGATTGACAAGCTGTACAAGAAGGACCTGCAATTTATCTTCCTGGTAACCCAGTGCCCTTATTGCCGCCTTTACTCTTGCTATATATCCATGGTGATCAGCACCCCAGATGTCAACCAGAAGGTCATATCCCCTCTCCAGCTTATTTCTGTGGTAGGCTATGTCTGACGCAAAATAGGTAAGAACTCCATTTGAACGCTTAACTACTCTGTCTTTTTCATCTCCCAGGGCAGTGGCCCTGAACCACAATGCCCCTTCCTCCTCGAACATGTAGCCTTTATCCTGTAACTCCGAGATAGTTCTGTCAACCAGCCCGCTCTCATGAAGGGTCTTCTCACTAAACCAGTTATCATAATGGACCCTGAACTCCTCAAGATCTTTGCGGATGTCAGAGGCTATGACCTTGACAGCAGTATCAATAAAAAATGTCAGGCAAGATTCCAGTGGCATGTCTAAATATCTGTCCCCTTCTCCTGAGGCAATGCTTGAGGCAATATCACGGATATAGTCCCCCTGATAATACTCTTCGGGAAATTCGACCTCCTGCCCAAAATATTCCAAATATCGTAAGTAAACAGAGGCCCCGAGAGTCCTCATCTGATTTCCTATGTCGTTGATGTAATACTCCCTTTCCACACTGAAACCAGCGGCCTTTAAGACCCTGGCCAGGGAGTCACCAACAGCTGCGCCTCTGCCGTGGCCTACATGTAGCGGACCTGTCGGATTGGCACTTACAAACTCCACCTGAACCAACCGGCCGTTACCAGCCCCGGACTCGCCGTAAGAATCTCCTGCCTCCCAAATGGTCCGCAGGTTCTCCTGCCACCAAGTAGTGGCTACAAAGAAATTGAGAAAGCCCGGCCCTGCTACCTCAACCTTATGAAATAGAGGGTTGGCCTCTAATGTTTTGGCCAGACAACCGGCCAGCTCCCGTAGTGACCTCTTGGCCTCTGAGGCAGTTATCAGGGCCAAATTACTGGCAAAATCGCCATGGACTTCCTGTTTTGGGGGTACAACCTGATGTGATGCCGACAGAGACACATCAGGAAGCACTCCTTCAGCAACACCCTGTCTATAGGCCTCCTCTACAGCCTTCTGTATCCTGTTACGTAACACCTTTTCCCCTTTTTCCGTTTCTTCATCTTTTCCCATTCAACATTCGATGTTGGATGTTCGATGTTCGATGTTCATTACTAAATTCTAGGTCTCCCAATATGTGAATGCGCCCGTTCATAGGTTCAGGGTTCCCTGTCACCTTTATTCCGTTCAAAGTATTGTTCGTAATAGTCCATTATCTTTAACACAGAATAGATAACAGGCCCATGCAAAAAACAGGAACCACAAGGCCCTTTTTTGTTAAAATAGCAGGAAAAGTAACCGATGATTAAAAAAACAGTGAAATTAGGGCATCATTCACGACAAGTCAAAAGTAGTTTACACTTTGTTGATCTTGTATTTTGGCAATGAAATTGGAAACTGGAAATTGGGAAGAACACAAAGATGTAAATGTGTTACCTAATTTCTAATTTCTAATTTCCAGTTTCGACATCGGCATTCAATTCGATAATACACGCTTTTTCGAAAAAAGTGTAAACGGGTGAATGAAGGATGCCAAATTAACTCATGGAAATACTTTAAATGGAAGAACAAGCAACTGGATTTTTTCGAGAAATTGTGCGATAAACCCCAATTTTTTATTTATTACTGACTTTATTGCAATATACGCCACACAGAAGAGGAGAATAGGCGCCGGCACAAGGACAATTTGTAAAAGGACAGGTACGCTCTTTTTGACCATCTATCCAGAAAGTGGCATGTTTACAAAAGCTGTAAACGTTTCCGGGAAGGACGGCCTCAAAGTCTTGACAAATCTCTTCAGATGATTCTTGGATTTGACAGTAAAAAGCAAGGGCCGTATTCAGTTCTCCCTTACTAACATCATCGATCACTTCCCTTGCACCTCAAACTTTAAGTATTAGGCTCGCAACGTATTTGCAATAAATGCCCTTTTCGTAGATAACATGCAAAAATCGTTCCGGGCACTTAATCATTAATAGTGCTGCAAAGCCGTACTTATCTCCTCGCAAAAAAGATATAAAAGAAACAAGTTTCCATTGCAAGGATTTTTTTCTTTACATTATGGAAAACTTTTTCTCAAATGAAGGAGCAAATAACAAACGCGAGAACAGGTATCCAAAAGGTGGTGTTTTTTCTTCCTTTTCAACGGATTCTTCCTGGTTTTTATAGCTGATTTGAGCTTTTTGGAGTAAGATTTCCTAAACATTAGATAAGGTAAATATTAATTCTGTTACAATTTAATAAAACCTGTTCAACTATTTAGTAATAACAACGTGATACTGAAAAACATGAATGACAAGGTAGGTCGAAATGATCCGTGCCCTTGCGGAAGCGGACTGAAGTATAAAAAATGTTGTCTTCTCAAGAAGAGCTCAAAATACGGTGATCTCAAAAATCTATATTTACAGAAATTCAGAATTCGACTCAAGGAAAAGGAGGATATCGAAGGCATCAGGAAGGCTGGACAGTTAGTCCTGCAGCTCCTGCGATTGGTGAAGGATGAGATTCGGCCGGGAATAACCACCGATGATATTAACACCCTGGTTCATGAATTCACCATTAAAAATAATGCCATCTCAGCGCCTCTGAATTACAGGGGTTTTCCCAAAAGCGTTTGTGTTTCTGTAAATGAAGTTGTCTGTCACGGAATCCCTGGCAAACGGGTCTTAAGAGACGGGGATATTGTGAATGTGGACGTAACTCCCATCTTGAATGGATATTATGCCGATGCAAACCAGACTTTTTTCGTAGGCTCGCCCAGCTCCGAGGCCCGGAAAATTGTCAGGGTTGCACGCGAGAGTCTAAAGGTCGGCAGGTCAATGGTGCGCCCAGGAAATACAATAGGAGATATTGGATGGGCCATACAGAAATATGCTGAGGGGGAAGGGTGTTCAGTGGTCAGAGAATTTGTTGGTCATGGTGTTGGGTTTGAATTCCATGAACCTCCAGAGGTCCCGCATTATGGCCTAAAAGGGAAGGGTATAGGCCTTGTTCCCGGCATGGTCTTTACAATTGAACCCATGATAAATCTGGGAAGAAAAAATATTCTGATATTGGAAGATAAGTGGACAGTAGTAACCGAGGATGGTTCGCTTTCTGCTCAATTTGAACAAACACTTGCTGTTACTGAAAATGGTTATGAGAGCTTAACACCTTTTGATTTGTAAACCAGACCGATTATCACCAGAAGTGATCCGGCTCAATTGACGAGTTTAGCTCATAGCTGGTAGCCATGAACCCTGGGCTACCAGCCATGAACTAAAATGTGAACAATTTTAAATACAAGAAACTCGAAGTTATGAAATGATCTCTTGTTTGGAAATTATTACATGTAAAGGCCTTAAATAGATCTGTTGTCCTAAAAAGAACCCTTTCAAAAAAATTCCTGTATTTACATGGTCGATCGAATGCTCTTGCCTGCAAGAGGATTGTAGAGCTTGGTTATCGCAACCTTCATAACTTCCAAGGTCCCCATGTCCCCAATAATACCCATCAGGGTATTCTCTGCATCTTCAGGAAGTACACAGGCATCCGAAGAGTCGAATGCTAAGTCAGTGAAGCCCTTACAGAGTTTCTTTTTGTCTTTCTTGTTCATTTCCACCTGAATCGCCTTTTTGCCGTCAATTTCCTGAACTTGATCGGCCAATCCGGCAGCTTCAATCTTTTTGAGTTTTTCGTCGTCCATAAAGACATTGATGTAGAAATCAGCCATAAATAACCTCCTGTTAATAAATTACTTGGGATATAATTTTTGGGCAGAAAACATATAATATGTTTTCTGCCCAAAGTACACGAATTCTTAATTTTCCTTCAAAAAATGACTTACACACAGCGAATTTTTATATCATGACACTTGTTTTGTGTCAAGAAGCTTGCCTGTTTTTGGGTATTACAAGAAGCTCCAATGGCTGGAACAACTGAGACATTTTCAATGAACAATGTCGGCTGTCAGCCTTGGATTCTATGGAACAAATAAGGCTATCTAGACTTTATGTTGTTTGATTGCAATCTCATAGAAATCCGCACCCGTTATATCATTGATCACAATGGCCGGAAAGTCCTTAACCTTCATCCGGTACAGGGCCTCAGGACCCAGCTCGGGAAATGCAATTAGCTCGCAGGACTCTATGCAGCTCGCCAGATAGGCCCCTGCACCCCCTATTGTCGCAAAATACACGGCCCCGTGTTCTTTCAAGGCGGCCCTCACCTCCGGCGAACGCCTTCCCTTTCCCATTGTGGCAAGCACGCCTTCAGCCAGAATGCGGGGTGTATAGGCATCCATTCGGTAGCTGGTGGTGGGCCCTGCGGAACCCACAGGCCTTCCCGGCGGGGCTGGAGATGGACCCACATAGTATATTAACTGCCCCCTGAGGTTTACAGGCAACGAATCCCCCCTATCCAACATTTCCACCAATCGACGATGGGTCTGGTCCCGCCCCGTATAAACAACACCGTTGAGCAACACCCAATTACCAGCCCGAAGATCCGCCACAACCGATCCTGAGAACGGCAGGTCTATGTGAAAGGCCCTGTCCTTGAAGGCCGTGGGATGCTGGACATCATTTTCAAAGGACGGGCAGGGTTGGACTATCAGCCAAGAGCCATCCGTCCACCTTGCTGTGCAATGCCTGGCAGCGTGACACTGGAGGTTTATTGCTAAAGGAAGGCTTGCTATATGACAGGGATAGACCTCCACGGCCACACCAAGGGAGGTAACAGACCCACCAAGCCCCAGAGGACCAATCCCCAGGTCATTAATTCGGACAAAGATCCGGTCTTCCAGCTCTGCCAAATCATCCCTTGGATTTCTCAAGCCCACAGGTCTCAACAGGGCCTTTTTGGCAAGCAACGCCGCCTTTTCCTTGGTGCCACCAATGCCTATGCCTATTATCCCGGGAGGACAGGGATTCGGACCGGCCCTTAGTACCTGATCCGCTACCGCCCTCACAATGCCGTCCTCGCCTGCCGAAGGCGGGAGCATCACCATGGCACTCATATTTTCGCTTCCGCAGCCCTTTGGTAATACAGAAATTTCCAGGCTGTCACCAGCCACCAGCTCAACATGGACAACCGCAGGGGTGTTATCCCCTGTGTTTTTCCTGGTAATGGGATCGCAAACAGAGCATCTCAGCCAGCCCTCTGCTGTACCCAAAGCAATCCCCTCATTTATGGCCCTAACCAGATCGCCCTCAATATTAAGCTCCTGACCTATTTGTACAAATACAACGTCAATACCTGTATCCTGACATATCGGAAGGCCGGTCTGCCTGGCAAGGCCTGCATTTTCTACTATAACATCAAGCATCAGCCTGCCGTTCTGTGACCACTCCTTCTCCCTTGCAGCCAAGAGAGCGGTCTCGACATCCTGTGGCAGTTCGCGGTTTGCGGTTTGAACCAGCCTGCTTACTATCGAAGTGATTTCTCTTATCATTTTTCGCGCAACCAGATTATAACATGCTTAAATAATTTGATTTTCTGATCTTGAATAATAGATTATCGATAAATAGAGGAAAAAGCAAGAGGCTTGAAAAGCTCTGGCGCCCCTCAAAGGGGCTGGAAAGTCAACATCATGTACAAATTTCCCCATGACCGATTAATCAACCAGAGCAGTTTCACGTGGTGTTAATCAGAGGAGGGGAATTTCTTTTTCAGGCGGTTCAATGGCCTTCTGTTTGAATTTCAAGAATATCGTGAGAACCTCGGATGGACACCTTGATGACCTCTGCTTTCTGCAGGGCTTCAAGCTCGCCGATTGTGATCCCGAAGTATTCGGCCATGTGATTTGGATCTGCTTGAGGGACATGTCGTCTGCGATTGCGTTTACCAAAGACATGATAATTATAATAGCCCCATAGTCTCAGTCCGATAAAGATCATAAGAGTAATCAGTCCGATGTGTTTTAGGAGCAGAATGAAATCGGCATAACCCGAAATCAGCTTTTCATAAATGGTGTAACCCACAAGAAACCAGAGGAGGAGGTTGAGTAGGGGAAAAAGGAGATAAACCCACGTAATCCAGAAAAAAGAAGTAAATGTCCACTCAGTCATGGTCTGGATTCTGGTCTTGAGACCAGGATTGTCGATTAGTTCAATATTGTTAGTAGTTATTGTCTTGTTCAAGGTCTGAGTCCCCGGTCAGGGCTATGCCACACGGCGCGTGTGCCGGGACGTTTCATTAGTGCCTTTGGTGCGGCACATATAACTGTGAGAGCACTGATCAGCCAATAACAGAAAGGATACCATATGACCCAAAAGTAGTATTTCAGGATATTCTTCTCATAGTGTCGCTCAATAAGGAGACTGACGCCGAATTGGATAATACAGGCAAACGCCAAGGCCGCTCCTGTCCATTTGGGCGGAACCAGTGGAGGCATCTCAGCCAGGAATTCCAACCCACCGAGTTGTTGCACAGACCATATGACTACCAGGGCAAAAAGAGAATACGCCCAGATGACACTAATGACGTATTCTATATAGATAGGCCAGAGTCGTCTATGCCGCCGGTCTTTCCAAATATCCCGGTGCTTACGCAGGACTTCAACTCCACCTTGAGCCCAGCGAGATCTCTGTATCCAGAGGCCCTTGAGTGTCTCAGGTACTAGAACCCAGCAAACAGCCTTTGGCTCGTAACGGACGTCCCAGAATTTTTTTTCGAGTTTCCAGGTTATATCAATGTCCTCAGTAACCATATCGTTGTCCCAGAATTCCACAGAAAGAAGGGCCTGTTTTCTAAATGCGGCCACAACACCGGAAACCGTCAGTACTTTACCAATGAGTCTCTGTGTCCTCTTGATCAAGCCGATAATCGTGGCGTATTCCCCGGTCTGAATCTTGCCGATAAGGCTCGAGCGGTTAAGCACACGGGGATTCCCTGTCACAGCGCCTACTCTGGGGTAATGCACAAAATGCCAGGCAATCCAGTTCAATGCCTCCGGATCCAACAGCGAGTCTGCGTCAACGCTCAGGAGAAACTCCCCTTTTGCAGCAAGGCTGCCGACATTTAATGCCGTGGCCTTGCCTTGATTTTCCTTTAAGGAGATTACACGCATTCTCGGCTCATCTTGAGCCAGGCTGTGGAGAATGGCAAGGGTATCGTCCATACTGCCGTCATCGATCCCTATGATCTCGTAATTAGGATAATTAAGGACTTTTAGTTGCGTGATTGTATTGTCGATCGTGTCTGCTTCATTGTGGCACGGGATCAACACAGAAAATAGAGGATACTCCGGAAGTTCAGGAGGTTTGTCGCGTCCACGTTCGTGACGCCAGAAGAACAGGACACCTCCGATCATCCAAAAAAATGTCAGATAGAGAGGATAGAGAAAGACAAAGTCATTAAGGAATTGAAACGTAGAGTCTAGCATTTTTTACTCTTGAGGCATATAGGGGAAGCCCCTGGTTGACATCTCAAGCCTTATCATGTCTATGTCAGGCTGGTTTTCAAACACGTTGTCCGGGTAGTAGGCAAGGTGCCTTGCCCCGTTAGCTTCGAGCACCCGCATTTCCTTAAGGAGTTTATCCGTGTCTATCCAATGTTTGCCGCCCCAGTCATAGGCCTGAATCTTAAGGACGGTCTTGTCCGAACCAAAAGGATTCATCCGAATAGCTTCCATTAATCCCTTGAGCCATGAAATCGCGTCATTCCGGCGCTCCATCTGAGGATAGGCCATCACGACTACATAGTCATAAGACTGCAGGGCTGAGAAGTAGGACTGTGCAAACCACTCTTCTGATGCCGGGTTAATAACGGCCTCAGCAAAAATATTCCGGCAGAACTTGGCATGGGGACGGAATCTCCTTACGTGGGACATAAGCTCTTCCAGCAGCAAATCGATAGTCCGGGTCTTAAGTGAGATCCAGTCAGGATTTGACGCGCCTGGAGAGGTTCCGGATTTCCCTGTTTCAGTCATTAAATCGGCCCAGGCATTCAGCGCGCATGGATGACAATCTTCATGATCGGATAAAACCGCGTCGTCCTGGAAAAGTACCCCTGAAATCTGGCTGTGTGTGGCAAGGTCTTCATAGATCTCACTGAGGATTTGCTGAGTTTCCTTCGCGAAAGGACTAAGCTTCCACGTATCTTTTCCTGTTGCGACATCGTCACACCTCTTTACCTTTAAGGTCTCCTGCAGTTTTCGATCCGGCAGTATGACACCAAGTGTCGGCATCCATCCATAGACCTTGATGCCCCGGATCATGATCTGATGGACCGCATGGCTGAAGATGTCAGCCCTGACCGCAAGATGCCTGTTCGGGAAATACACACTGCTTATCCTGCCGGTCCCATCCGGATCTGCAAAGGCCTGCAGATATACGGTGTTGACGCCAAGGGCCAATAGACGTTCTATAAGGAGGCCGAGATTACGGTCTGTCTGGTCTTCGGACACTGGATCGTAGATCAAGTCCAGATCGACCTGAGCGGCCCTGATGAGTGAAGGAGGCACTATCTGTCCGATTTCACATATGAAATCCGACATCTCCATGGGCTGAATGAGTATGCGCCTGGCGGCGCAGAGGTCTTCCAGACTGTTTGTGCCATCCTCCAGACCAAACGTGAAAATAACACCCGCACTCTTGGCCTCATCGAGACTTATCGCATTAAAGCGTCCATAAGGCCAGACAAGGACCCTGGGAGAAGACCCGAATTTCTCCTGAAACAGTCTATTCTGTCGTTGCATGTCTTCACGGATCCTGCCCCTGTACTCATCTTCCGTCTCATACCGGTCCTCCTTGGACAGATATAGCCGGACACTCACCGCTGCGCCTGAGTTTCCTTGGGAGTTATAGCAGACGGCCCGGTGGAGGTTATAGGTGTGCGACGCAATTTCCACCAGATCGCCATCAGCTACTTCTCTCAGTTGGTCCCAGTTCATAAGAGGCGCAGTTATATCTTTAGGCGCTGTGTCGATCCAACGCCCCACTACGCCAAGGACAGCGGGACATTTCAACTGCCGGAGGAGAGGGAACACAAATTCATAAAAACTCAAATACGCATCGTCAAACGTCAACAGGACCGACTTTGGAGGGAGAATCTTCCGGCCCTCTTTAGCCTCGACAAGCTCATCAATGCTTACAAAATGATAGCCATGGGTCCTCAGATACTCGATCTGCTGTGCAAGCATTCTCTGGGTTATAGTGCATGGATCAGACGAAGGTTTAAGTGTCACGTCGTGATAGCAGAGGACCCATATTTCAGCAGTGCTGTCTCTTGAAACGGCGTGGACAGGCAAAGCCGTACTGATGGAGATCAGATAGATTGCGAACGCGAATATTATTAGGCTGTATTTGTTGTTGTTCATAAGAATTAAAAGCGATACTTGAATGTCAGGTACAGGCTCAGGGCCGTTGCAGGGTCTCCGTCGTATACCCTGCGGGCGAGTGTCGCGCCCCAGAGGAAAACAGACCTGAAAGAAAAACTGAAATCCTGCTCGTAATGGATTGCCCCGATTGTGTGTGTGCCGTAATCTTCCTGGTAATAGCCACCCGCTGTCAGAAACAGCCGCTGGACAAAGGATTTGCCAAAATGGCGGTAGTGCGTACCCTGCAACATATGGGTTGCCGATATGCTTAAGTCCCGGTGGGGATTAAAGTAATCCATGTCCTCTTTGGAATTATGTGAAGCATAACAGTCCAGGTACAGACGTGCCATCCAGTCTCCTTTTACCCAAAGACCCTGTTCATATTGCACCAATCCACTATTGCGACGATTTCCATCAGAGAAATCCATTGTATTAAAACTCAGCGAATAGGCCCGCCATTCACTTTCACGATAAGTAATTCCAAAGGATACTTCGTCGCTGTCGGCACCCGCGGCCCTTGCCCTAAGCGGCATATTTGTACTGTAAGTGTCATAGGACGCCTCAATGACCCAGTAGTCATCCGGAGTATAAGTTAATGAGGTTGAAACACCGAAATCGGCATGGTCCCAGAAATCAAAGGATACGTCCTCTTCCCAGTACCACTCAGGATTAAATCTATGTCTGAGCCCCAATCCTACGCGCCTGTATGCTTCACTTCGATCATTGTACTCGGTATTTTGCAAGAGGATGTATTGATAGATGCGCCATTGAGGAGCTATTTTTTCATTGACCTCGGTCCTGAAATACAGATCACTGGAATCGTCGTCTTCAAGGCCTATTACAATATCCGTAACCATCTCCCTCATGTCGTCCACATCCAGCTCAGTGATCAACCTCCGGATGTGTCTGTTTTGCGGATACTGTTCATATAGAGCCGATGCCAGGTTGCGGGCATCCGTCTCAAAACCCAGTTCATTCATAACAATTGCTTTGCCGTTTACCGCCCCTGTTTCATTCGGATTTCTGGTGATGGCGATAGAAAGCTCTTCAAGGGCCAGCCTCGGCCACCCCCTCCACATATAGACATGCCCTAAACCAGTCCTGATTCCGGTATTGGCAGGGGCGGAACTATTGAGTTCTTTAAAATATGTTTCGGCCTCTTGCAGACGGCCCTCATAGGCCGGCAGCCAGCCACGGGCAATCCCGACTTCGTATTTTCCCCAGTTTGGGATAAATCGTCTGCCAGCTTTACGTCCAGGAGATGTGTCCCGATCAATATCTCCCAACAGGTCCCATGCAGAACGCCACTGACGGAGTTCCTGAAGGGCATAGAAAAGCCCCATGCGGGCCTCAAAGGATTTGGGATATTGTTCAAGAACCCGGCGGTAAAGCTCCACGGCCTTCTCAGGATCATCCTGTTCTAGATAGGAGTCGGCAGCAGCCTCAATTACCCAATAGGGCGGGACGATTCCCTTTTCCATGAGCTCTTCATATTCCTTTTTGACTTCGGAATAATACTCCTGTTGTCTGAGCGCCAGCATGTAATCAAAGAGCACCCGTCGATTGTCGGGTTGGCTCAGAAGTAATGGCCGTTCAATGGCAATAGCATCTTCGGCCAACTCCCAACGGAGAAAATAAGCTGCTTCGTCCAGTTCGAGATCTGAATAAAACTGTATATCTGACTCGAGTTCTCCAATCTGTTCAATTGCCAAGGACGGCAAGCCAAGGTCTGAAAGGGCCATGAGACGAAGCCTTCGGGCATTATTGTTTCTGGGCTTGATATCGAGAATCTTCTTATAAATCAGGACAGCGTCCAGGAATTCTTTCTTTTTCTCATGCCAGAAAGCAAGGGCAAAAAGGGTGTCTACATCTCCGGGGGCCTCGGTCATGAGCTCCTCGAGCACTGCGTGGGCTCGATTATATTCCCCTTGGGATGCCAGGCAGTATACAATACCTATTCTGGCCGGCCTATTTTTCCGCGAATCCTGAAGCATTTTTTCGTAGACGGCAATAGATTTTTCTGTCTTGCCCCGCTTGAAAAATGACCAACCAAGCCAGGCACGATAGCGCATCGGCCACGCTCGCTGCTCGGCAGTATCAACCTGCTGTGCCAAATCCAGTGCAGTTTCATGTCTGCCTCTAAGGGCGGCTATCAAAAAACGGTCTTTCAGGGGAGCGTCCTTGGTGGACATATCTCTCATTAGATCGCTGATCGCTTTAGGTGAAGCTGAAGTAACGGCTGTCTCCCAGACATCAAACCATATTGTAGCGTCTTCACCTTGATTTCGGATCTCGCACAACAACATGTATGCGTCCCAAAACCGTTTTTGTGCACACAACATATAGAAAGACAGGAATTTTGCCTCCTTCTGCAGTTCTGGATGTGTACTGACTGCCCGTGCAAGACAATCCCGTCCCTCCTGATACCGCCTCAACTTGCAGATGGAGAAGATCAGTCCTCGTAGGGCAAGGCTGTCATCCGGATCTCTTTTTAGCCACTCTCCATATAGTCTGTACGCTAGAAAAAAGTCGTTCTGGTTATAGGCTGCCTGCGCGGCATTGCGGTACAGGTAGATTGGGCCGTGATAAGACGATGGGAGCTTGCGATACTCCAGCATCGCATCCTGGTATCGACCAGCCCAACAGAGAACTACGATCAAGTCGGTCCTGTAAGACAGGTCTTTCGGGGCTAGGCGTGCGGCAGCCTCAAGGCATTCAAGCGCTTCCGAATGTCGGCCAGCTCTGGCCAGCCGAAGCCCTGTGGTATGTTGAACAGGTGCGCTATTAGGACAATTTGCCGCAATTTCTTGAGCTATTTCTAGTGAAGAGACCTGAGAGATCGCCTTCGATGAACATTCGGCCGTTGCCTCAGACACCCAGCAGGATGTCGAAAGGACCAGAATTGCAGTCAATATATAGAGTTGCGCCGACAGCCGCTTCAAGTCGTACTCTGCCAATTTTAGGATTGGATAACCTAATGGCCCGTCCATAAAAACAATACATCCAGCTTGTCTTTTGTACCGTCTGATATTGCATGACCTGGTGATAGTGTGAACTATTACAAGTCCTCATAGGACTCATGGTATCTATATCGGACAAGAGGAGAAAAGACTTAAGGGGTATGTTCCCTGTGCGCAATATGTTTTTCCTTTCTCCGGCGGCCCCTTCTGACAGATGCTATTTTTTGTCCAAAATCTCCCTGATTTTTCCAGACAGCTTTTTTACATTAAAGGGCTTTTGAATAAAACCATCACAGCCGAGCTCCATGATCTCGGCAGCCTGGCCATCTATGCTGTAGCCACTTGCAAGAAGGGCTTTGACTTTAGGATTGTTCTTTTTCATTCTGCTATAAGCCTCGCCACCGCCCATCTCCGGCATGATCATGTCAACAATAACCAGATCAACCTTGCCCTTGTGTTTCCTATAAACTTCTACGGCTTCTTTGCCGCTTCCGGCCAGCAGTACCTTGTAGCCCATTTCTCTGAGCATATCCTTGCCAACATTAAGAATCATATTCTCATCATCAACAAGAAGAACAGTCTCTGTACCCTTTAAGATCTTGTCTTCCGGTTTCTTTTCTTTTTTTGTGACCTCCTTTTTTGAAGCCGGCAGGTGGATATCAAAGGTGGTTCCCTTACCCTTTTCACTGTCAATATTGATGATGCCGCCATGACTCTTGATGATCCCATGAGCAAAGGCAAGACCTAAACCTGTGCCGCGGCCCATCTCTTTGGTGGTAAAAAACGGGTCAAATATCCTTTGCTGGATAGTCTCATCCATACCAATGCCAGTGTCGGTCACAGAGATCTTCACATAATTGCCAGGCTTTACACCAAAAGGATTGGTATGGTTATGGTCAAGCACAACGTTGCTTGTTTCAATATAGAGGCCTCCACCACCCGGCATGGCGTGCCAGGCATTGATATAGAGGTTTAACAACACCTGATCAATTTGACCCCGATCCACTTCGACCGGCCAGATGTCTTTCTGATATTTGTTATGAATCGTTATCTCCTTTTTGGTGCGGGCAAACATCTCGTAACCCTTCTTAATTAGCTCGTTTAGATCAGTCGGTTTGACATCGTATTTGCCGCCCTTGGCAAAACCTAAAAGTTGTTTGGTAAGATTTGCTCCAGTTTGGACCATATTTTCTGTTCCCTTGAGACGTTCAAAATGGGGATGATCGGGATCAGTATCCAGCAACATCAGGGAAGCGTGCCCCTGAATACCCATGAGCACATTATTGAAGTCATGGGCAATGCCACCAGCCAGCGTGCCAATGGACTCCATCTTCTGGGCTTGTTGGAATCGGGCCTCAAGTTTCTTTCTTTCTTCCTCTGCCCGTTTGTGTTCTGAGGCGTTGGCAAAAATTTCTGCTATTAATTGGAGCAGCGTGATGCTCTCCTCGGACCATATTTTTTCAACTCGCACCGAATCGAACCCGAGAAATCCTAGGAGGGAACCGCTATAGACCATGGGAACGGCAACAAGGGATTGGATGTCTTGTGATTGCAAGGTTTGTTTTTCGGCGTTTGCTTCGGGTGGAAGAGCGCTGACACGGGGGATATGAATGTTCTCGAACCGATTAAGTTTATCCATCCACCATGGTGTGGCGTCAGTTGACAGGCCCTTTAGGTTGTCTGTTTGTGGTTCAATCCCTTCTGCACACCACTCGTGTGTATTGTCCATCTTTGTCCCGTTGTCGTAAAACAGAAAAACATAACTCCGGTCAACTCCGGAAAAAACCCCTATCGTTTCCAAAGCGCGGTTGATCCCGTGGTCAATGTTGTCAGGTGCCGAGTTGAGAAAGCTTGTTGATACATTGGCAACTAGCCATTCAAGTTCCAGTTGAGACTTTAGCGCTTCCTGTGCCCGAACACGGTCAGTGATGTCAATTGTCTGGAAAACAATGCCCTTAAATTTCCCTTCCGCATTTCTGAGCGGCTCCCAGGAACTCGAAGCATACAGCAATTCTCCATTCTTTTTGACTGCTTTGTATTCGAAATCCTTGTATCCCACACCATTGCTGAATGTGCGATCATAGAGATGCTTCGCCCTTGGCGTATCATCTTCATGCACCCACCATATCGGTTCAGCCCGTAGCTCTTCTTGAGTGTAGCCAAAAATCTCTTCACAGTTAGGACTGACATATATATTATTACCTTTTGTGTCACAGATTATGAGTAAACTGGGCGCGGTCTCAACAATAGTTCTGAACAGTTCTTCTGATTTCCGTATTGCCTCCTCGGCTCTCTTATGCTCAAGGATTTCCTTTTCTAATTCCTTTACTCTTTGTTCCAGTTCTTCATATGTTGATTTCTTGGCCATAAAAAAACCTCCTAGCCTGAGTTTCCTACTTAAGCTTATGGATGAAGATTGTCGCGAGAATAACATATTGTTTTTTAAGGAATTATTTTGAGAATTATGGGGCTATAATATGAAATTCAGTGTATTCACTGAAAAAGACTCTATCTTCGTGTTTTTAAAGAATAAAATATACATTACAGAAAATAAATAGGAAAGTCAAGCTAGTGTTCCTAAAATAAATAGGGTGTCACGTAGCAAGCCGGAGCACATTACATACGACGATTTTATAGAGATCAAAGAAGGTGTCAAAGCCCAGAGCATACGCCAGGGAAACAAGATTTTTCTGCACCGCGTAAGCGATGGCAAGATGGAAAAGGGAAAGGCTATGGTCGCCAAGGCCAGAGATCGAATGAAGCAATACGCCTATACATCTATTACAACCGGCGTAAGTGCCGGGGTAGAGCGACTCAGATATTGATTACGACACTCAGTGGAAGGGTGTGGTGCAAGACATGGTCAGAATGCTCCGCTTTAGGCTCATTATAAAAGCTACGAAAACCCAGCCAACCTCAAGGCCTTGTCCACAACTTCCAAAGGATCGTGTCCAAGGACTCGAATGATCGGCTCTTTTCCTATATCTCCTGCATCATGTATGATATCCGGCACCATACCGGCCCCTTCAATGGCCCTCTTTACCCCCCATACCAGTGTAGAACCTTCCTTGAATTTCACCTTCTCAGGTTCATCCTTTCTGGAGAACTCAGCCATTGAGTAACCGAGGTCCTGTGCCCGCTTAAGATACCCGAGATCATAACGGATATTCATGGCAGACCTGTATCCACGATCATGGCCCATCGCGGTCAATATTATCCTGGCCACATGGCTTGAGACCCCGTATGCAGGACCCCTTATCCTTGCC
>JAUWGF010000002.1:0-34014 GCA_030606515.1 Deltaproteobacteria bacterium
TGGAGTCCGTCTTGTGAAAGACGCTGCTGATTACCTTGCGTATATCGTAGCCGTTCACGGCTTGAAACTTGAAATTGGAAAATAGAAATTTGGGAGAGATGAAACGAGTTTACGAGTTGGATGTTTACAAACTGGCAGAAGTTTTGTCAAATATGATCTGGCACGACTTTGATAAGTGGAACAAAACAGTACAAAAGCATGAAGGCGAAATTTCTAATTTCTAATTTCAACGTTCCGTAATGAATCTTGTTTTGAACTTGGCGTAATAAGAACTCTCACCAATTCCATGATAGATACAACAGCTACGCGATACATATTTAAACCATTTGCAAAAGATATCCATGTATTGGATGGATGGCAGAAATTCCTTCAGGCCTGTGGTCTTAACATATTTGAGAGTTTTATCGCCCTTACAGGAGAGGTGGTTGACCAGAACAGCAGGAGCATTGTTCACAGGATAGAACTGGGAGATCCTCCAAGGACCTTTTATTTAAAGTGCCACAAGAACTATGTTAAACGGAAAGCATATACCTTTTTCAGACCAAAACCCATGATCTATACTGAACTTGAGAACATGATGCACTATGCAAGGGCAGGTTTTGACGCCCTTGATCCTGTTGCCTGGGGATGGCAAAAGGACAAAGGTGACGGAAACAGTTTTCTCTTGATCGCAGACCTGACAGATTACAGGCCGCTCCAGACATATTTTGACAATGACCTTGTCATGGCGTCTGCTGAAAAGAGGCACGCGATATCCAGTGCCCTGTCTTCAGGACTTGCCGCCATACATGATGCAGGCCTGGCTCATCGGGATTTCTTCACATGGCATGTATTCATCGGGCCCTCGCGGAGCGGTTATAAACTCCAGCCAATTGATTTGGAACGTTCAATAAAAAGGGGAAAGATGATTTGGTCCTCTTTCTGGGTCAAAAGGAAACAGATTGACGACCTGGCCTCTCTGCACCTCACTGTGCCATGGCCTCTTGTAAATTTCAGTGAACGAATGCGTTTCTTCCACGATTACAGAAAAAAAAGGGGAATGCCCGGGTCAGGACACAAATTTTTGAAGGCAATCCTTGAGAGGGCCAAACATAGGGGAGGCAGAAGAAAATTCAAACCCTATGGTGTGGCTGGGAAATTACGCACATGAAACCGGACTGGTCCGCAGCAATTATTTCATTGGTTTGACCCACGAGCCATAAAAGCAAGTTCTTCAAAATAAGTTGCTATTTGTCGTGAAAATAGCTCATTGGGGAAACAGGTATGCAGTATAGCAACCTTGTACTGGAAATTATCAGACTGTATTATTGGAATACCTGCCGGATAACCTTCATATGACAAATAATCATTGAAAATCAGACAGGACGAAATGGATAACGAACTTACTTTTTGGAGAAATTCAGAATTCAGCTATCGAAAAGCACCACGGCGGTATAATCGCCAGAAAAGTACCCCGGATGCCAGCAGTGGATGCCGTTTTAAGCGGGGACTCACCTCTACCGTAATCCCGGAGTGCTGTTCTATCTTCCACAAAATATAATCCAATCCACCTTGGAAAGTAGTCATTCCTTTTAAAAGGCGCAAAGCTGAAAGCAGTTTGCCTTGAGGGCGTCGTACAGTCCATGCAAGCCGATTGGAAAAACGTATCCGTGCCGGGATGTTGACATGATAGCGGGTCGGATAAGAGCCGGAAGCGACCTGGACAGGAAACGGTACCGCCGTGATGGCTGCCTGTGTCAGTTGCTCGTAATATTTTATATTTGCGTCAAACAGAGCAAAGATGCTATCGAATTTTTCCGGCCGAAGTTCGCTGCAGTAGCTGAGCCAAAGTCCCTTCCTCCATAAATCTCTGGCGCAAAAACGGGAGGGCAATATAGGTAAAACACGTGTGATAAAGGTAATAACAGAACACGCCAAGGCGTTTTGCACCTGTTGTGCAATTTGGTCATCGCGCACATACACCAACCCGGCGGGCTGAGCAAAACGTGCCCACAGGTAAGAATGAAAACACCGTCTCGATGTACCCCGCTCAAAGTCCTTGATCGAAAGGACTGCATATTTGGCCCGCACCAAACGCCCCTTGAAAGGCAGCTCAAGATAGTACACATTCGGAGGGAGCAACCTGTTTAGAAATGCCGGCCAACGTTTACGATGGGCAGAACGGTAGTTATCCACCAATAAATACAGATCGAGTAGACCTTCATTGTCCCCTTTGCGGAAACAGGAACCGTAAAACAGAATGGCCTGTATCGTCCTGCCATACCGCGCCAGAAGCTCATCAGCAAGGATATGAATTTCGGGTAAAGGCTGCTGCGAAGATTGCTGACTGATCAGGGCGATAAGCTGTGGTGAAATATGGCGTGCGTCTTTGATACAGTGCATATAATTAGCTATAAGTTCGTGGATTTTCTTGCAGTACGGTTTGTAAACAGCTTTACGCTGAGAGACGGATTATCCGCACTTAGATCAACCTCTGAAAACCAGGAATCCAGGGGACCGGAGACGATCCGTGTGCCTAAGGCTTGACCTAGTCTCATGACAAGAAGAAGGGTGGTCAACACCGTCCAAAAGGCCACAGCCACCAAACCAAGATCAGGACGACCCAATACGGCACCTATTGACAGCAGGATCAGGTTGGGATTACGCCTGGCAGTGATCAGCCTGAAATAGGAATCAATGGGACGCCAGCAGAATATCCCGAAATTTCCCAGCCACCACCGAAATGCGCCTTCGACCAAACGTCCCCCAATATAACCGAGCACAATACTCCAGAGCACTACACATAAGGATAGCCCGGGAATTCCGGGCTGAAACTCTCCCAGACCCAGACCCCATGCAATGTACCACAATGGCGGGTGAATCAGATCAAGGCCGTGATCGAGAATATTGCCGAAGCGGCTGGAAGTCACGGTCACGCGTGCCAACTTACCGTCAACCGTGTCTAGAAAGGTCATCAGCCAGCCCAACAGAAGGCCCCAGCCATACAGACCAAAAAAGAATAAGACGCCGGCAGCCACGACCAAAAATACGCTGGTCCATGTCACGTGGTTCGGCAGCAGGCCATAATGGACGCACAGCCTGGTTGCCCATTTTGCCGGATGAGGCCAGACCCATTTGGTAACTAAATCTGTAACACCCTTGTAAGCCCCGGCAAAGAGACGATTTTCCAAGGTCCGGCGATCTTGTGCTGTGACAGGAAGGACAAAAGGCGGATCAAGCTTGCGCAATTTCCTCTGATAAGAGGAGCATAGGGTTTGCGGGGATTCGGATCGAACGCCCGGGATGACAGAAGTAAAGGCAGGTCCAGATAGTGCGTCCCAAGCCTTAAGCGCCAGACCGGAGGGAACATGGGCCGCCACTGCCATGGGCCTTTGGCCTGAAGGGTCCACGAGGAGCACATTGGAGGTTTCGACCATAGCGTTGATTACTCGATCGTCATACAAATAGTCGCCGCGCAAGAGCAATACTGAGCCCTCCGGCGGAACAGCCCCTATATCCTCTACTACATTGGTTACGCCTGTGTGCTCGAGCATGCGCTTTAAACGTTGGCGCGAGGATAATCCCCAAAGCCGTACAGGGGTCTCTTTAAAAATCAATACATACACAGACATAGATATGACCTCTTGTAATACCAAAAACCTTTTACAATAGCTCCACACTGAAATATATTGCGGATATACTATCTGTAAAGGCTGACGAACCACACGAACTGATTTTCTGTAATGAGCGAATCATTTATATTTGCACACCTTTCAGACCCCCATCTGACATCCCTGCGTAATATCAGGGTACGAGACCTGTTGAACAAGCGGGCGCTCGGATATCTCTCATGGCGTCTGCACCGACGCTTTGAATACCGAGGTGAGGTGCTTGCAGCCCTGGTTCGCGACTTGCACTGCATCAGGCCGGAACACATTATCATTACCGGTGACTTGACGCATCTGGGTCTGCCATGTGAATTCCTAGAGGTCAAGAAGTGGCTGCATCTTTTGGGCCCTCCTTCACAGGTCACCGTGATTCCAGGCAATCATGACGCCTATATTGCCACCGACTGGGCCCATACCTTTGTTCACTGGTTAGAATACATGGTATCTGATGCAGGACAAGATTGTGTCGGAAAAAAGTTAGATACTCGCACACTTTTCCCCAGTCTGCGTATACGCCGCGAAACGGCTTTCATTGGGCTTTCCTCGGTACGGCCCAGCAAACCGTTTTTTGCCCTGGGCAGTGTGGGACAGATACAATTACAGAAGTTAGGACATATCCTGGCGCAGACGGGCCGTCAGGGCCTGTTTCGGATCGTGATGATTCACCATCCTCCTCAGCCCGGCATAGTGACTTGGCGCAGACGGCTTACGGACAGCAGAGAATTACGTTTGCTTATAGCACAACAGGGTGTGGAGATGGTGTTGCACGGCCATGCCCATCGTTCCTCTATGGCATGGCTAAAGACTCCCGCAGGCCATGCCCCTGCAATTGGTGTCCCGTCCGCATCAGCGACGAGCCGGAAGTCTGGGTATAGTGCTCAGTACAATATTTACTCCCTGAGTCAAAATGCTTATGGCTGGGAGATTACAATTGAGGTACGCGGCTATGCGCCCAAGGAAGGGCGTTTCATAGTCGAGGGCGAAAATCGACTAGCGATTCCCTGTCCGATGCCAGACCTACAGACGTCGTAACTGCCTGAGTGCAACATATACAATGATGGCTATAGGTGTCATTGTGGTAAGCGCCGGGGAGAGGCTGAATATCAGCCCTAAATATCCAAGGATCTGGACACCAAAATAAAAGGCTATTCCGATGATCGAGCCCAACATTATCCTGTTTTCCGTACTTACTGAACGTGGTGACCCGAAGACGAATGGAAGCGAGAGCAAAATCATGGCTCCGGTGCTGAATGGAATACTCAATTTTTGCCATAAGGCCAATGCATAGTGCTCTGCATTTACCCCTTTTTCCCGGAGTGTCCGGACATATTGATAAAGGTCGGAAGGAGATAGGGTGTCAGGAGGAAGTGCCAGGACACTGACCTGCTTTGATGTCAAGAATGAATTCCATGTCAGGCCGTCAAACTGCTGTGTGGTTATGTCTACTTCTTTAATAATTTTTTGATCCACGTCTTTGAGCAGCCATTGTTTGTTACCGCGGATTTCTGCCTTGCGGGCATGCATGAAGATCTTCATACGGCCTTGTGCGTCAAATTCATAGATATCAATGTCTATCGGACCCTCCCCCTGAAGGATATCGTGAACGTGAATAAAGCGGAGACCGTCACTGGCCCAAAACCCGTGTTCCGTCGGCATTGTACCAGGTCTGGAGAGGGCAAGTAAACGTTGCATCCAGGCATACTGCGCCATTGGCGGAGCGATAAACTCTGCCAGTACTGCCACCACCAGCATGAGAAGTATGCTGGTACCGAGGACTGAGCACCAGATCCGCTGTACCGAAACACCACAGGTCTGCATGGCCGACAGTTCACTGTGGCTGGCCAGTGGCCCCAGTGCAACGATGCTCCCCAGCAAAGCGCTTACCGGCATTAGCTCCAGTACGTGCATAGGCAGTGTTAGGGCCACAAATGCAAACGCATCCTGCATTTGATACCGTCCAGTTCCGATGTCGTCCAGTTGGCCTACAAGCTCTAAAAAACAAAACAAGGCAACCAATATGATCATGACCAAGAGACATCCTAGAACGACACTTACGCCGATATAGCGATCAAGTATTTTCACGGTAAATCGAACCGCAAAGACGCCAAGGACGCTAAGAAATACTTTATGTCAAACGACATAAGTATCTTCTTTGCGTTTAACCCCTTTGCGTACTTGGCGCGGTTTCTTTTACCACTACGGGGTATTTTCAGCGGAATCAAGGTTGTTTCCATATCAGTGCCAAGAATAGACAAGCCAACAACGCATGGATCCACCAGATACCAGGCATAGTACCCACGACCCCATGTTCTACCCAGGTTTTGGCCATCAAAATAGAGTTGTAATAAACAGCGAAGATCACTACAGCAACAGGCGTCTTGATGCACCTTCCCTGCCGCAGCGCCGTTCGGCTTAAGGGAACAGCCAGCAGCCCTAAGAGCACTGTGGAGAGAGGCATGGAGAGCCGCCACTGGAATTCTGCGATATCCTCGGGATCGTCGGAACGTGCCAATTGCATGATGGAAGCAGCTTTGGATTTATACTCCACAGGTACTGTCTCCTCGGGCAGATGGAATATGAATTGCTTGAATTTTAAAACCTGATCGGCCTTTCTATTAAGGGCGAACTCATACCTGTACCCGTTTAAAAAAAACAATATTCGGTCGCCGCTGGTCATATCGACTTTTTGATAGACTTGCTTTGCGTAGATGACCTGCAATGTATCGTTATGTTCATCCTGTATAAAGACTCGTTTTGCTCGACTCAGATGAGAATCGACCTTTTCTGCAAAAACAACCCGGTTTTCCTGCCCGATTGAGTGGAAACGGCCCGGTTCCATCTGGGCGATATCAAATTTAGTTTCCGCCTGTGTCCTCAATCGATGCATTTCCTTATATGCCCAAGGACGGACAAATAAAGACAAGCATGCAATCAGCGCAGCAAAAAGCAGGCATAAGTTTAAAACTACAAGGAATATTCGGATATTGCTCACACCGGAGACAGCCAGCGCCGTCATCTCGAAGTTTGTGTAAAGGCGTCTCATAGTCAACACAATAGACAGATACAGGGCCATAGATAGGAGTATCTCTAGAGCTTTAACTGTCTTGAGTAGGATCAGGGATATGGCAGTGCTTCTCGGTAACTGCCCGCTCACTGCATCAGCCAGGTAATGGGTTGCACTGTAGCTTACGAAAATAACCAGCAAAATGGCAAATATCACCACTAGGGGTTTGCTTATTTCGTGAATTATGTAACGGTCTATGAGCAAGAGAGTATCCTATAAATTAATAATAGAAGAAAATGTGATATGTTGCCACAAACTTTAAAACAAGGTATCAAGATATCCCACTGAACATCTGATAGAGCAAGAATTACATAATATGTGCCATCCTGGGGCCGCAAGTGTTGCGAGTTTAAGATAAAGAAGATATTTGTAATAGAGAAGGTGCAGCCCAAAAGATCCACAAAATCATCTAGGAAAAATGGGCCAAATTTATGGGTTTCTGAAATTATGAGAGTAGTGATTTTGAGTGCGGGCCAAGGCCGAAGGCTGTTACCGCTTACCAACAATTTTCCAAAATGCATGCTGTGCATTCATGGGCGATCTTTGCTCGAATGGCAAGTAGATGAACTATTCAAATGTGGCATCGAGCAAGTGACTGTTGTTGTCGGCTACGGCGCCGATCAGGTCGAGAAACTCTTGGCCGACCGGTATAAATCGCACAAGGTGCGGACCATCTATAATCCGTTTTTCGCAGTCGCTGACAATCTGGTTTCCTGCTGGGTAGCGCGTACCGAGATGAACGAGAACTTTATTCTTTTGAACGGTGATACCTTGTTCGAAACAGCAGTGTTACAACGTCTTCTTGCTTCACAGGACCGGCCAGTGACGGTAATCACAGATCGCAAGCTTACGTATGACGCCGACGATATGAAAGTCATGCTGGACGGGGACAGTCTCATCAGGATCGACAAGGATATTCCTCTTGATCAGGTTGATGCAGAGTCCGTTGGCATGATCTCCTTTCGTGGGAAGGGGCCAGCTTTATTTCGTGCGGTTATAGAGCAGGCCTTGCGCAAACCGCAAGGCCTCAAACAGTGGTATCTGTCCGGGATCGATGAGATGGCGCGGTCAATGCCCGTATGGACTTGCTCCATTGAGGGACTTCAATGGGTCGAGATAGATTATCCCGCCGATTTAAAAGAGGCGGAAAGGCTTGTACAAAATTGGATACCAAAACAAGATCTGTCGGCCGGTACAGGTTAGCCTCTCACAATGTCTTGAACAAGTCTCAAATCATCAATGCTATCCACATCTATGGCCGCTTCAGGAAAAGGCATTATAACAGCACCTGCGATGAGCCCCATCTGGCGCGATATCCGGGCCAGACCCTCATCAAGAGACAGCCGCCCCAGCAAATACCGCAATACTGCCATCCAACCGACGGCACTGATCATACGCCATGGCTTCTTGCGCTTGCTTTCCACCTTGCGCCAGAAGTCGGCAGCAGTGCGGGCGCGAGGCGTGAGAAAAGCAAACAGATTGCAACTACAGTAAGCACCGTCGCGAAGTCTCGTCACGGTCCTTCTTGTTCCCGGATAGGCCGCCGCCAACAGTTCGTACCGGGCCAGACCGATGACAATGTCGCATTCTGTAGAGCGGGCACGGGAACAAAAATAATCCACCATCTGAGCGTTCAAAAGGGCGTGATCAGCGGTCGTTACTAGAACGGGTCTATCTTTCGGAAGCGATTGCAATATGTACAAAGTACTTGAACTGGGGGTTGCCCGATTTTCCACCCATTTCACATGACCCGATGCAATGCGGTCACAAAGCTCTGCATCCTGATTCACTGCATACCGTTGCGGGCCGCACATTATACAGGCGTCTATTTCCTTGGCAGCGTTCAAGGCATCGAGCACGCGAAGGACCATGGGCCTACCGTCCACCAAAGTCAATGCCTTGCAACAGACCCCTGTTGCCTTGGCAACAGGGTCATCAGGCGAGCGATTCGCCGCAAGGACTACGGCTGTGAAACGTGGTGTCTCTGTATTGACATCGCTCAAGTTCCTCATTTCAGTTTCTTTTGATAGATACGGTAACGTTTGTATACCTCGGCCCCCAGCGACTCCAGCATGTTTCGCATTCTCGTATTGTCTTCAAGGATCCAGGACAGTTCCACCTCTTGTATACCGCGTTTGACCACGGCAACACGTACTGCGTCGATTATCATAAACGCGAGCACAGCACCCAACAGGCTATGCTGATAGCGTTTACGTATGCCCATAAGAACGGCCCGCCCTGTCTTGGGATAGGTTATCTTAAGACGCCATAGCAGTTTGAACCAGCCAATAGGCAAAAGCCGTCCGTTAAGATCTCGAATGATCTCATTCAAATTTGGGAATGCGACTATCATAGCTGTCGGGATACCGTCCACTTCGGCGATTTGCACAAAGTTTTCATCCACCAGGGACGCCAAATTACGGCCTAAATCTCTAAACTCCGACTCGGTAAAAGGGATGAAACACCAGTTTTGTGACCAGGCATCTTCAAAGATATCGCGTATGATCTGCAGATCTTTCTCCAGGCTGGATTTGCGCAATGGCCGAATGCGCACCCGCCCTGCCATCTTGCCCATGGCTTGTATAACAGCAGGTATCATAAAATCAGTGCCGAGACGATATGCCAACAGGTCTTTTTCCTTGAAATAGTCCTGTTCCTCTAACCGCTCCGCGTAGTAAGGACAGGCATGACCCATCATGACCATGGGAGGTGTATCAAAACCTTCCACCAGAAGGCCACACTCATGGTTGATGGAAAGGTTAAACGGCCCAAGGACTCGGCGCATGCCCATCTCGCGCAGCCAGGTCTCAGCGGCGTTCAGAAGGGACCGGAAAATTGCGGCATCGTTTTGCGCATCCAGCATCCCGAAAAAACCAGTAGCATCCTGATAACGTTCCAGATGGAGCTCGTCCACCTGGGCACTGATGCGGCCGACGGGCTGCTTGCCCCGGTAGGCAATCCAGAAACGACAACGTGCATGCGCGAAATAAGGATTTCGGCGGGACAGATGTTGGTGCCGTTCTATCAAAAGGGGTGGTACCCATACCGGGTCGTCTGCATAGATTGACCACGGAACGCGGATGAACCTGTACAAGGCACGACGACCTGTCACAGGTACGACTCGTAACAACCCATTATTTTGTCTCTGTCTGCCAGGCGGACGTGGGATAAAAGATTTCATAGCGAATGAAAACACCGGATATATTCGTATCCATTGGGAAATTACAACATAGAGTAACCGTTCACCGTTCATGGTTCAATGTTCAAGGGTTAATTGCAGTGCAAGTTTACCCTATGAATCCTAAGAACCAAATGAATTAATTTGACATTCGGAAATAAATGAAATATCAATAAGGCCATTTACAAAACCTATCTTTTGCTTGATAGCTGCTTGTTCGTCAATGATAAAACTGATCATTATCCAATAGAGGTTATGCAGGCGACACCGACCGAAAACAATCTGCCGTTGCGGGGCGCAGATTTTTCCACGCTGGCGGAGGCACTTGATTACGCTGCCCGGGGTAAGACCGGGTATAACTTTTATACCAGCAAAGGGAAACTTTCTGCCGTGCTTCCTTATGCACAATTGAGGGAAGAGGCACAGGTACTGGCCCTCCGTCTCCACAGCCTGGGGCTGGAACGTGGTACCCGGATGGCACTGGTGGCAGACACTCACCCTGATTTCCAGCGCTTCTTTTTTGCCTGCCAATACGCCGGCTTGGTGCCGGTCCCACTTCCCGCAATGATTTCCATGGGTAGCCGCAATAATTATGTGGCGCATTTGCGGAGGCTGCTCGTAAGTAGCCAGGCAGCGGTTGCCATGGCCCATGAAGGGTTTATCGAGTTTCTTGCCGAGGCCGCTGCAGGATTGGACCTCAGGTTTGTCGGCGCCCCTAATGCATTTGCTGATCTTCCCCAAAGCACTATCCAGCCGCTTCCCATAGGACCCATGGAGATGGCCTACATTCAATACACATCTGGAAGCACGCGCTTCCCGCGTGGGGTGATCATCTCCCAAAAAGCGATTCTGAGCAATCTGAGAGGCATTATTAGGACCGGGCTCCGGATGCGGCCCGATGATCGTTGCCTATCCTGGCTTCCATATTACCATGATATGGGCTTTGTTGGATTCGTACTGGCCCCGCTGGCATGTCAGCGCTCTGTCGATTACTTGGGCACTCAGGCATTTGCAATGCGGCCCAGGCAGTGGTTGGCCCTGATGACCCAGAGCAGGGCCACGATCTCTTTCGGTCCACCGTTTGGTTATGAACTCTGCGCACGCCGAGTCAGGAAAAGCGATATGGACCGGTTTGACCTCAGTGCCTGGCGCGTGGCAGGAGTCGGAGCGGAAATAATCCGTCCCGACTTCCTAAAACAGTTCGCGAAAATCTTTGCTCCCTGTGGATTCGACAAAAAGGCCTTTCTAGCTTGCTACGGCATGGCAGAATGCTCTCTCGGTGTGAGTTTTGCGTCTCTCGGCCAGGGTCTGGATGTGGACATTATAGACACCGACCATTTTGTTGCACACCAGGAGGTATTGGCTGTGGAGGACGGTTCAGAGGAAGAGCGCCCTTTGCGTACGAGCATCTTCGTTAAGTGCGGCAAACCGCTGCCAGGGTATGAAGTCGTAGTACGGGATCGGCAAGGAAGGGAATTGCCGGACAAGCGCTGCGGGATCATTTTTATTAAGGGGCCGAGTGTGATGTCCGGTTATATCGGAGATATTGATGCGACCCGGGAGGTCCTGTCCCAGGATGGCTGGCTCAATACCGGTGATATCGGTTATCGAATCCAGGGAGATATCGTGATTACTGGACGTGAAAAGGACTTGATCATTATCAACGGCCACAATATCTGGCCTCAGGACCTGGAGTATCTGGTCGAGCAGAAGCCCGGGGTGAGGCGTGGAGATGCAATGGCCTTTTCCGTCACAGGTGCAGGAGGAAAAGAAATCGTTGTCATGGTCGTTCAGTGCCGTGAATCCGACCCAGCGAAGAAAAAATCCATGACCAAACAACTGCAGGGTTTGATCCGCCAGGGATCGGGTATTGACTGCTTCGTGGAACTGGTCCCTCCCCATACATTACCTCGCACTTCTTCCGGGAAGCCGTCTCGATCCAAAGCGCGGCAGGATTTTATCCAACGAATTGGGCAAGGCCACAAAAGTGCACAGAAACGGCCTACGACAAAACGCCCAGCAGAGTATTCCGCCTTAGATAGATATTACAAGGATAATCCGTTTGCTGATTTATTTTTTCCCGATTATCCCAAACGCATTTCTGAATCAGTGTTCATCGATAGATAGAGGTGGTATCGTGTCCGATCCGGCGTCCACCGGAAGGTCCTTATGTCTCGTGTGATTGCCTTGACGGGAGCAACCGGGTTCATAGGCGGTGTACTGGCACAGCGGCTTGAGGCCGAAGGCTGGCAAGTCAGGGCCTTAGTGCGTCTTTCCTCGGTTAAGGCCCGGCTTACCGGCATGGTCACGCAGTGGGTGATAGGGGACCTGGAGGACATGGACAGCCTACGCCGTTTGGTTTGCGGTGCAGAAGCCGTCGTGCACTGTGCAGGCGCAGTTCGTGGCGCATCCCAGGACTATTTTAATCGGGTCAATAGCGCAGGTGTAGCGAGGCTGGCCCAGGCTGCTACAGAAAACTATCCGCCACCGCGCTTTTTGATGATTTCTTCGCTGGCGGCCCGTGAACCGGACATCTCTCCGTACGCGGCCAGCAAGCGACAAGGTGAAGCCGCATTGGCGGCTACTGCAAAGGAAATGGACTGGACTGTGTTCCGGCCGCCTGCTGTGTATGGACCCGGGGACAAAGAACTGCTGCCGCTGTTGCGCTGGATAGGACGGGGTATCGCTTTGGTGCCGGGTGCTGGTCATGCCCGCCGGTTTTCATTGTTATACATAGAAGACTTGGCAGAGGCGGTGATAAGATGGTTGGAAAGCGACAGTTGTGGACAAGATGTATTCGAACTGCACGACGATCGTAGCGGCGGATATACTTGGAGTGATGTGATCAAAACGATCGCACTGCTACGCGCCAGACCTGTCCTTCGCGTGCGGGTGCCTGTGACGGTACTTGCTACCCTGACCAAGCTGAATCTGATGACGGCCAGGATGGTAGGATATGCGCCGATGCTGACCCCTGGAAAATTACGGGAACTTATGCATCCCGACTGGGTGTGCGATAATACGCCCTTTAGCAAGGCAACCGGATGGAAACCGCAGATTCCCCTGGAAGAAGGCCTGCTGCGTACATTGGGATGGCACGACGAATCTTGAAAGGAGCGCGAACCTATGTCACAGTATGAAGACATCCTTGCACAAATCTATCCGGTTCTGCAGCAGCTCGCCCGTGACAAGCAGGAAATCAATGAAGCGACGGATTTGGTAGCCGATCTCGGTCTTGATTCTATGGCGGTAATGGAACTTCTACCCGCTATAGAGGACTGCTTCGATATCTCCATTCCATTAAATATATTGCCAGATGTCCGTACGGTTAAGGACCTTGCTTCACAGGTCCAACAATTGATGCTGGAATCGTGATGGGCATTTTCGACAAGTTCCATCGTCTCGCTACGGATCAGCGGGCCCTGGTAGATAGTGGCGTCAATCCTTTTAACGTCGTCATCGAGCGGCTCATTTCGGCAACCGAGGCGATCGTGAACGGACGTCACACCATCTTAGCCGGTACCAACAACTATTTGGGGCTTACTTTTGATCCGCAATGTATCGAAGCGGCAAAAAAGGCCGTTCAAGCTCAAGGGACCGGGACGACTGGATCACGGATGGCAAACGGGACATATGCTGGTCATGCTGCGTTGGAACGTGAATTTGCAGACTTTTTCGGTTACCGTTCTGCCATCGTATTTTCTACCGGCTACCTTGCCAATCTGGGGATGTTGTCGGTCCTGGCGGGTCGCGGTGATACGATTTTGGTAGATGCACACTGTCATGCGAGTATCTATGACGGATGCCGCATGGGCAGTGCGGAAATCATTCGATTCCGACATAACAATGTGATTGATTTAGAGAAACGCCTACGACGGCTTGGCAAAAAGACCGCAAATACACTGATTCTGGTGGAGGGCATCTATAGTATGTTAGGCGACCGGGCCCCTCTGGCAGATATAGTAACCTTAAAGCAGAAATACGGTGCCTATCTACTGGTGGACGAGGCCCATTCACTGGGTGTTCTTGGTGAACACGGGCGCGGGCTTCTCGAGGAAGCCGGTGTGGGAAACAGCATGGACTTTATCATAGGTACCTTTAGCAAAAGTCTGGGCGCAACCGGCGGCTTTTGTGTCAGCAACCACCCTGAATTGGATCTGATTCGCTATGCCAGCCGCCCGTATATCTTTACCGCGTCGCCTGCTCCACCGGTCATCGCCTCCACCCGGACTGCACTCAAGATACTTAAGACACACCCTGAATTGCGCCGACGGCTCTGGCGTAACGCCCGCCATTTGTATCAAGGTCTTGACGATATGGGCTTCAGCCTGGGCCCGGAGATCAGTCCTATTGTTGCAGTCCGCTTGCCGAGTGTAAAACAGGCCCTCGTCCTCTGGGGCAATCTTTTGGATCGCGGGGTGTATGTGAATCTGGCATTACCCCCGGCCACACCGGACAGCGCGTCCCTGGTTCGCTGTAGCGTGAGCGCAGCGCATACTCAGGAACAAATAGACTACATCTGCAAGGTCTTTTCCGATCTGAGAGAAGGTGCCATAACCCTGGATGCGCAGTCAACCGCGGTCGATAGCCCTTTGGATGTTACACCCGCATCCTGAATGTGAGACAGGCGGGTATTGCACGAAGAAGGGCTTATCCTGATTTTTGGAATCTTGGCAATGGCCGGACGCATAACATGAAGAAGAGAGAAGCGAGGCCCTTTTGCGAGGTCCATTTCGGCGGTCCTGATATGCCGGCATACTGCTTGCGTGACCTCCTAGCGGAACGTATCGCTGCGGTGCCGCCCGGCGGAACCATTGATTGGGTAACATACTACTTTCGTGACCGGATGCTGGCCGAGGAATTAATCCGTGCCCACCGGCAAGGCATCAAGGTTACTGTGACACTGGAGCGTCATCCTCGAACAGCGTATGCCAATGAGAATGTAATTGGAATGTTGTCTGGCCCGAATGGCTTAGGCGAAGGGTTTCGTACCGTGTCCCTGCAGCGGGTGCCAACCTCTCCCGGGATAGTTTGGAAACCGCATTTGCATGAAAAGCTCTATTGCTTTTCCCACCCGAGGCCGATTGCCTTTATCGGTTCCTTTAACCCGTCCGGAAATGGTCCAGGGGATGATCCAGCTATCATAGCTGAAATCGGTGACCAGGATCACGGTCACAATGTCCTGGTTGGGCTTGATGACCCCAGGCTGGTTGAAAGGCTGGTTGAACATGCCCGGTGGATCCACCAGACGAAACGTATCATGTTCTATCGTTTTTCCCCGACTGCAAACAAAGCGGTGAAAGGGAAGGACACCGATATTTTTTTTTGGCCGCGGATACGGCCGCATCCTGTAATACGGTTTCTCTCACGGCTTGGAGCGGGCGCGCGGATACGAATTGCTGCGTCACACATCAAAGGGGCGCCAATCGTCAAGGCCTTGATACGACTTGTCCACAGTGGCGCAATAGTAAAGATATTGGCTGAACCAACACTGAGACGGGTCCCTGTGGGGGTAGAGCGGATGCTGATTCAAGCCGGAATCCCGTTCCGGCGCGTTATTCATCCTAAGGGTCTTCCGATGCATAACAAGTTCGTGCTTGCGGAGAAGGATGGCCGGCGCTGGGTTATTTTCGGCAGCTTTAACTGGACAACTCGATCTTATTGGCTCAATCATGAGATTGGCGCTATTTCCACCAATGATCAACTCTTTGATGCGTTTGCCAAGCGCTGGGAGGCCTTGGCAGTTCGCAGGGATTAAAAGCAGCTGTTATGACTATTTCACCTTCAACCCTTATTATTCCGGTAGAGACGCAAGTCCGGGAGATGGATGCCAAACTTCTCTTGGGTTGTATTGCGGTTGAGAGCGGTTTTCCTGTCATTATAGGCTCACGGGCGTTTCTCCATTTCCGGGTAGACTCGATTCCGAGGGGCGTTTATCTTGCCAAGAGCATTCGTTCGTTAAGCATTCGTATGTTCGACATCCTGCGCAAGCTTGGTCATGAAATCGTTGCGTGCGATGAGGAAGGCCTGCTGCGTGAACCAGACCCTGAATATTACCGGTGGCGACTGTCACCTATCACTATGCGGCAAGTCTCCCACCTGATTGCGTGGGGCCCGGATGACGCGAGCACCTTTCGCAAGTATCCCGGCTATCATGGAGCGGAAATCCATATTACCGGGAATCCCCGCGTCGACTTGATACGGCCGGAACTTCGTGAGTTTTACCGGTCAGACGCAGATGCAATTCGTGAACGGTTCGGAGACTTCGTGCTGGTCAACACAAACTTTAGCAAGGTAAACCATTTTTATCCGGAGCTCAGCGAACTTAAAAAGGCAATGGCAAAAGATGGCACCGATGCGGCGAATCGATTTGATATCGGTAAAGGTCGGCATAAACTTGCCCTTTTTAATTACTTTCAGGAGATGCTTCCATCACTTTGTGAGTCGCTGGGTAACTCTAATGTGGTCGTCCGGCCTCACCCGGCTGAGAACCAAGGTCCATGGCATGCCATAGCTGCACGGTGTGACAATCTGCATGTGGCAAACGATGGGAGCGTAATTCCGTGGCTGATGGCAGCACAGGCATTAATTGCGAATGGCTGTACGACCCAAGTGGAGGCTGCAGTGCTCGGCACGCCGACTGTGAACTACCAGCCAGTGAAATCAGAGATGTTCGACTTTGAATTGCCTGGTTTGGTAAGCCGGTGTGTCTTTTCACTCGATGAACTCTGCACGACGGTTCGTGCCATCGTGAAAGGAAATCTCGGGCTGCTTGATTATGCTGAGCGTCGAAAGATATTGGATCGGCACATCGCGGGGCTTGACGGCCCTTTGGCAGCGGAACGGATTATCCAGGTCCTGGAGGCCGGAGGCTACAACAAGAGACAACCCCCGGCTACATCATTGAACGTCTATGTCCATGGCTGGATCCAAAACCACTTGCGGACAATGTCGAAACGTATCAATATGCATCGACCCGGGCATCGAAATAATCTAGCCTACCATGCCTATCGCTTTCCAGATATTTCTGTGTCGGAAATCATGAGAAAGATAGCATGCATGGGAAGATTGCTTAATCGCTTTGAGACCATCAAGGTTACACAGGTATCTAAGCATATATTCAGGATCAGCATCAATTAAAGGAGATATTCTCGTGTACAGCGTAAAAATCTACGGCGCCGGTTCTATCGGCAACCATTTGGCACATGTCTGCCGTACCAAGGGGTGGGATGTTCTTATATGCGACATTGACCATGATGCACTGAAACGAACACGCGAGGACATATATCCGTCCCGCTATGGACGCTGGGACCCGGACATACTCCTTTCAGAGGCAGATACTGGCTCAGGTGAAGGTTTTGACATGGTCATAATAGGCACCCCTCCGGACACCCACATTAGTGTGGCAACCAGGGTGTTGGAAAACAACCCACCGAAAGTATTGCTTATTGAGAAGCCTTTGTGTACGCCCTCTCTCGATGGGGTCCAGAGGATTGTCGACCTTAAAAAGGCCACCGGGACATTCGTTGCGGTCGGTTATAACCATAGCCTGACCGAGAATTCCAGGCGCGCGGCCCGGATTCTTGCAAAAAACACGATTGGCGATCCGATCACTATCAGCGCCTGTTTCAGGGAACATTGGGGCGGTATTTTCACCGCCCATCCATGGCTGAGCGGCCCCAAGGACACCTACCTCGGTTTTTCTGAACGTGGAGGCGGAGCTGGCGGAGAACATTCTCACGCCATAAACATCTGGCAGCGGTTTGCCCATCTTGTTAACGCTGGAAGGATCGTTGAGGTATCCTCCACAATGGATGTGGTAGTAGATGGTATTGTTAAATATGACCGGATTTGTCTGCTGAATGTCAAGACCCAGGCTGGTCTCGTGGGAGACATCGTCCAGGATGTGGTTACTGAGCCCCCGCAAAAAAAGGTGAGAATTCAAGGCTCCAACGGCTTTCTGGAATGGTTTGTCAATCTTGATGGCGGACATGATGCCGTGCGTTACTGGGATGGAAAAGGAGAGATCATAGAAGAAACAATTCAAAAAACGCGTCCCGACGACTTCAAAGGAGAGATAGACTTTATTGAAGTTATCCTGAACGGAGGGGATCCAGCGGACGCTCCCATATCGCTTGAGAGGGGGCTTGAGACCATGCTGGTTATAGCTGCTGCTTATGTCTCCCATCGACACAAGAGAACCGTGAGGATCAACTATGACGGGGGATACGGACCCGAGGCCTTTGAGATATCCTAATAAGTGCCCGTCCGGAAACAAGGTAAATTTTATGCACAACTTTAATTTTAACGATCTGTTTATTCTCGATCTTGCCAACAACCACCAGGGCGACATGAAGCATGCCCTCAACATCATTAATGCAATGGGTAATGTAACCAGAAAGGCCGGTGTCCGTGCCGCTTTCAAGTTTCAATTCAGGCAATTGGATACCTTTATTCATCCGGATTACAAACAGAGAAAGGATGTAAAACATATCCCGAGATTCATGGAAACGGCCTTGACCGCACAGCAATACGAGACACTTACTAAAGCCGTCATTAAGAATGGGATGCATACGATATGCACCCCGTTTGACGAAGAATCCGTGGACGTTATCCTTGATTTGGGCATTGAAATTATCAAAGTGGCCAGTTGTTCCGCAAGTGACAGGCCTCTTATTGAACGGATTACCCAGGTGAACAAACCCGTCATTGTCTCAACTGCAGGGTTAAGCATGGACAAGATAGACAGGCTGGTGAGTTTTCTCGAATCAAGAAACATGCACTTTGCCTTGATGCACTGTGTGGCCATCTATCCTACGCCGAACGACAAGCTGAGATTGAATCAGATCAACGTGCTGAAAGAGCGGTTCCCGGACGTGCCCATTGGGTTCTCCACCCATGAGGACCCTGACAACTACGCGGCCATTCAAATTGCTTATGGAAAGGGCGCAAGGCTGTTCGAAAGGCACGTAGGAATGGAGACAGAAGAACATAAGTTAAACAGATATTCCTCCAGACCTGAGCAAATCGCCCGATGGATTGAGGCACACAAACAGGCCGTAGCGGCCTGTGGCGGAAAGCATCGCAGCCCTGCCTCTCCTGAAGAGATTGCCTCTTTACGCTCACTCATGCGTGGGGTATTCGCAAGGGAGGAGATCAAGAAAGGTGATAAGCTTAAGAGGGACAGGGTCTATTTTGCAATGCCGCTCAGTGACGGCCAGCTTACAAGTGGCGACTGGTTTGATGGGGTTGAGGCTGACAAGGATTATTCTCCGCACGAGCCTGTAAATATGGCTGTTGCCAACACTGTATTGCCCCCGGAAGAGATAATTTACCGCATCATGCTTCAGGTGAAAGGGATGCTCCACAAGGCGAGGATACATATCGGAAAGGACAGCTCCATTGAGTTGTCCCACCACTATGGTCTTGAACGGTTCAGGGAATTCGGTGCGGTCATCATGAACTGTATCAACCGCAAGTATTGCAAAAAACTAATCATCCAGCTTCCCAGACAGAAACATCCCTACCATTTTCATAAAAAAAAGGAAGAAACATTCCAGTTGTTATACGGGGATTTGGAGGTAGAACTGGACGGAAAAAGGATCAAACCGCAGATAGGGGATACTATTCTGGTAAGACCTGGTGAATGGCATAAATTCCATACCCTTGATGGTGCAATTTTTGAGGAAGTGAGTACCACCCACTTTGATAATGACTCTTTCTATGAGGATGATAGGATAGCAAGACTCCCCAGGGAGGCGAGGAAAACAGTCATCTCCAAATGGAATGTAATTGAAAAGCAGGCATCCTAATGTGAGTTTTTAGCTACGTTTCATAACGAGGGTTATGTGGGAATACAAGTAATTGTCTTTGACTTTGACGGAACGCTTATTGACTCAAACCAGTTAAAATACGATGCGTATTTTAAACTGTTCCCAGACAATGACCGCCATGCCTCAATCATTCGTGTGGTCCTTTCTGAAATATTTGAACAAAGCCGTTACGTCATCCTGAAAGAGATTCTCCTGAGACTTGGTTACAGGAGGGATGCGCTTTTAAGGGAAAAAGTCAAAGAGCTGGCCGGGTTTTACAACGCAGTTGTTGTGGCAGGGGCAAAAACCTGCCCGGAGAAGGCAGGAGCGGAAGAGGCGCTCAGAAAATTTTCGTCGGCATATGGACTATACGTGAGTTCCACCACCCCTGATGCCAATCTGAAAGAGATTGTTCGATTCAGAAAATGGGATGGCTATTTTCGTGCCGTGTTTGGATGGCCGAATGAAAAGCATGAGACACTCCGGCGTATCATTGCATTAGAAGGGTTGAAAAACGCTCAGGTGCTTGTCGTGGGAGATGGAGAATCCGATAGAGAATCAGCGATGAAAAACGGATGCCCTTTTCTCTTTGTTAACGAACGGTTTCGATTCGAGGACCTCGGGAATGCCATGGATGGTCTGTGTATATCAAATTGGACAAAAGGATAATCAGTGCTTGAAAACAAGACCATACTGGTGGTAGTACCCGCACGCGGTGGGAGCAAGGGCATGAAACTGAAAAACATCCGCAAACTGAACGGTGTTCCCCTCGTTGTCCTTGTCGGACGTGTGGTAAAACAGATTCCATACGTGGACAGGGCGGTCGTTTCGACGGATCATGAAAAAATAGCTCAAATAGCAAAGGAAAGCGGCCTGGACGTGCCCTTTATGCGGCCAAAGGCTTTGTCCGGGGATTTTGTGGGTGACTGGGAGGTGCTCAATCATGCCTTGCTGGAATGCGAACAAATCGATGGAAGACAGTATGATGTCATAGTAATGCTGCAGCCGACTTCTCCCTTGCGTCAACCAGACCATGTGACGGCATCCATAGAGAAACTCATCAAAGGGGGTTTTGATGCCGTATGGACCGTCAGCGAGACAGACGCCAAGGCGCATCCCCTGAAACAGCTTGTAATTCGAAAGGACAACCTGGATTATTATGACCCAGCCGGGGCGAACATAATTGCCAGACAGCAGCTTACGCCGGTGTACCACAAAAACGGCGTGGCATACGCCATTACCCGGGATTGTATCATCAATAAAAAAAGCATCAAAGGTGATAAGACATCATTTATTTTAATCAATGAAATCATGGCAAACATTGATACTGAGTTTGATTTAAGACTGGCTGAATTTATCATTAAGCTGGGTGGCAATTCGAGCCAGCAACCATCCAAGGCTTCAGGGCACATTTGATCAGACCGTCTTGGACCTCCCATTTTTGGATCCCCCGCCACCCCTGGTTGCCAGGTTGATAGTCTGACCGGAGGATAATCAAAAATATGACGGCGCGAAATATCAAGATGTTCGGCATCTTAAAAAGCCTCGGCCACGATATCATCAGGTTAATGAGTTTCCAAATTTCTGGTCATAATTTTCAGGAAAGTCTCTACGTTGGGTTTGGAGTGCATGAAGATTAGTGGAGAGTTTAATTTTTTGGCGGCTGGGAGATATTTTATAGCCCTTGATATGCCGCAAAGAGAGTCTGTGATTAAATTTCTAAGACCCGATGGGCCATTGACTGTCCGGCAAAAAGGGTGGCAGGAATGGTTGCTTGAGCATTTTCGCAGGGCAAAACGCATTAAGAAGGCCGCTATGGCTGGTCGGGTTTTTCGTATGCTTTATCAGTCAGAGACTATCGATATTTTTCCTTGTTTTCCCGAAACGGAGATTGTCGACGAAGTCGATGTTAGTTTTGTATGGGAGGGTCAGACTAACCGGTATCAGGGCCCTGCCTACATTCAACGCCGGGTCGAAGTATTTGGTAATAATACGCCCCTAGATTCGTTTAATTGGGATGCAATTATTGAAGTCCAGCACTATCTGTGGAGGTCTGGCGTTGGTCTGGGAAGCGGTGCGGAGACCTGGGGACCAAAAAACTGGTGTCGCACGAAACAAGATAAGGTCCGGCTGGCTGATCTCAGTAGCTTGACCCAGGACAAGAAACGTGTAGGTAAACGTCTGAACAGTGCAATACGTCAAAAGCGCCGACAGCAACTGGGACGATTCCAGCCGGTTCGGTGCCGGGAGCACATCGATCCATACCTTGCATATATTGGGGAATATCTTAACCGAGAATCGCTTAACCAACTATGGAGAGTGGGATTCTAACCGGTTATTTGAGTTATGTTTCGTGATCAGCAATTCACGGTGAAAGCCTATTTTATGTAGATTGCGAAGCCGTCGCCGTTTCTGGATGCTATCCCGGAAGATCTGTGCAGCACGTTGGACCGCATAAAACCAACGCTTTTTCCCTGTTGTCAAGGCCACGTCATTTCACCTACGTTGACGTTTTCCTGACCCTGAATCCTTTAGCCTTGAACCTGGGTATTTACAGCAATTCTTTCGAAAAGAACCAAGAGCCAGGAGGTCTGAAATGATTCGATTATGCACATTTCGTTCAATCAGCACTTACATTTTTATCCTTGTTTGCGTCATGATGGCTGTTCCATCCAAGTCCTTTTCCAAAGATCTAGAGACCAGACATGTATTTAGGATCGAACGGAGCAAGAATGCCAATATCGTTCAATATGACGTTCAGTTGACACCTGACGGAAAGATCTATTCGAAGGAAGCAGTAATTGCCTACTGGATCAGACTGGCTAAGGACGGACAGCGAAAGGAACTCTCATCCACTCAAAGAAGGTGGGCCTATGGGTTTAAGACCAAATACGACGCCAAGGGCAACTTCGCTATCCTAGAGATGAGGGCTAAAATCGGTCGAAAAATCAAGGTCTATCCGGTAGATAGTGTATATCGCGGAGAGACCAGGATCGACGACCAACCGGCCTTTATTGAGAAAATCTATATTACAACGATTGAAGGTGGAATGCTTCCAAAGGTTCAATCCATTGGGTTGTATGGGAAAGACATATTAACAGGTGAGGACAGGTACGAGAACATCAAGCCTTAGGCAACCCAAAATATTAAGAATTCGATAGAATTTTTCCTTAATCGGTTGGAAAGGCTGAGCTTACTATTCTTCTTTTTGAATCTCCTTTTGCAGTTTTTCGGAGCCCCACGAGTACACAATTCCCACTCCCGCCAGGAACTGATTTTCGTCGTCAACAATGGGGCTGTCCGAAGCGTCACCAATTAGCCGCTTGTATTGGAGGCTAAGCGCGAGTCTCAAATTTTTCCGAAGACGGATGCCGGAAGTCAGTTTGATCCCGATGTCTTTTATACCGGAGTCGGCATCGAATTCCTTGAGCCCTGATCGTGCTGACTCTTTTGCACTGACACCGAAAAAGTTTTCCATGTAATCATCGCTTGCCCACGTGGTCTGTAACATTGCAAGGAACAAGGGCTTATCAAACGGGATTCCAACCCCGGCGCCCGCTTCTATGAGAGCACCCTCATGACCAGAGCCTGTGTCTTGACGGATATCCAACTCGAAGCGGAATGGCTTTTTCCTGTATTTGACAAAACCACCGACAGCGAAGCCGCCGTCTACATCGTCTAGACCTTCGAGCTTGTCATTGTCGTCCTCATCCCGGCCAGAACTCTTTGCGACGAGTGGGCCAGCTCTCCAGGCACCCCGCCTCAGGAGGTTCGCACCAAGAGTCTTCCCTTTGAACCAGATCAAGTCTTTCCAGGTGATGGAAATGTCTGGACCCATGCCAAACTCATAGTCGTTGGAACCTTCGTAATCGGGGGATACGCCGCCGATAACACCGACCTTCACCACCCAGTTGCGAAGGCGATCCTCCGGGTCCTCGTAGCCCGGGGCTTCATCTATGTCTTCCGCCACCTCTTCCCAAACGTCAGCTTTGTCAATGGTGTTGTCGGACTTTGCGGTGTTGACATGGAGTATAAAGTTGAATAAAAGAGCCACCATACAGATAATAGGGAAACAAATAGATCGACTCATATGAACCCTCTACTATTTAACTTGCTCAACTCTTATTAAGACTCCTTATTAAAATGAAGGAGCGTCAGGCCTCCAGATATACTTCTGGGACCTTGTCCTTGACTACACAAGACTTTCATCAACCAAGAGCGCGATTAATGCTGGAGGATGATTAATGAGAAGCATATTCGGATAAGATCAAATAAAATGCCTTTTTGAAAACTATTATGGCGTATTTGGGTTTGTTGTCAAGAATAACCCCTACCTATAACAGAAAGTTTTTCCGTAGGCAGTGGTTCCATAGTTATGCGCATCTGATCAGACCGTCTTGGACTTCCCATTTTGGGATCCCCCGCCACCCCTGGCTACCAGGTTGATAGTCTGACCGGAGGATAATCAAGAATATGACGGAAAAAAGAGCACCGCTGATCATTCCCATGGAAAGCCAAGTGAGGGAACTGGATCCGAAACTTTTGCTTGCCTGTGTTGCCGCCGAACGCGGGTTTACTGTATTCCTGGGTTCGAAAACAGAAGTGGGACTCCGTATTGCCTCTTTTCCCAGATCCATATATTTAGGCAAGAGCATGACGGCGCGAAGTATCAAGATGTTCAGCATCTTAAAAAGCCTCGGCCACGATATCATCGTATGGGATGAGGAAGCCCTAGTCCACCATTCCAAGGAACAGTATTACGGGCGGCGGCTCGACCCCAAGACGCTGGAGCAGGTGAGTGCGTTGCTTGCCTGGGGTCAAGAAAACTATGAGCTGTTCAAGGAATATCCAACGTATTCAGATACGCCGATCTACATCACCGGAAACCCACGTGGAGATATGATGCGCCCTGAAGTTCTTCCCTTTTACGAACCTGAGGCAGAATCGATTCGCAAACGATTCGGTGAGTTCATTTTGATCAACACAAATTTCAGTATGGTGAATGGCTTTCTCCCTAGCCTGAATCTGCGCAACCCGGGAGCCAAGCCCGATGCCCCGACCCAGGCCGGTACAGCCGCGAGGGGATTAACACCGGAGTTTGCGGAGGGTTGGGCAAACCACAAGCAGGCCATATTCGAGCATTTTAAACAGCTTATCCCATTACTGAGTAAAGCCTTCCCGGACCATACCATTGTAATTCGGCCCCATCCGGTGGAAAATCATAATGTGTGGCATCAGCTTGCCGAGCCATACGACAACGTCAAGGTCATCTACCAGGGCAATGTTCTCGCCTGGCTGAAAGCGGCCAAGGCGGTCATTCACAACGGGTGTACAACAGGAATTGAGGCCTTCATTGTCAAGTTGCCCGCAATTGCTTATCGGCCGGTAACCGCCAAAATTTACGATTTAGACCTGCCCAATTCGCTGAGTTATGAATGCTTCGATTTTGAAGAGCTTTGTCAAACCCTCAAAAGGATACTGAGCCGCAAACTCGGCCCTCCCGATACGATTGAACGACGGCAGCTTATCGATTATTATATATCGGCACTGGACGGTCCTTTAGCCTGCGATCGAATCATCGACGTGATTGAACAGCGTGAAGCAAGTCTATCCGGGCTGCCATGGCCTGGGTTGAGGTCATATCTGAAAGGCTGGATCAAGGCAAATATTCGCAGTTATAAAAAACGCTATATCAAATCAAAGCTCTCCGGACACCGCAACAATCCTGATTACTTGAGCCAGCGCTTCCCTGGCGTATCCGTTGATGAAGTCAGGTCTCGAATCAATCGCTTCTTTCGGAACCTGGACAGATTTAAGGATGTAAAGGCTAATCAGTTTTCTAAGAATATTTTTCAAATCCATATATGATTACACTGCAAAAGCCCTAACCCGGACAAGCCGGAACCAAGAAATATTTGCCACCAAGGCACAAAGACACGAAGGATTTTATTTTGTTATTCTTTCTCAGTGTCTTGGTGCCTTTGTGGCGAGAAGAAAAAATCTGCCTGACTCCATCACAGTCTGTGCTTGAGTGTATGACGTCTTATGCGCTGACTTTTCCTGAGTATTGAGTGCCAAAGCGGAATTTTTCTCCTTCCAGTATGATATATGGAATTATAGACCTTCCAAAAACGCCACATATCCTGCCTGGTTATGTATTGGGCCGAGGAAAAGTGCAGTTGGGCAAGGTCCTTTACCTGCCATCTCCAGGACAGTCTCCTGTGACGTTTCACACGCTGGAGATCTATGAGGGTCAGGGGGAGGCCGTCCTGTTCTGAGCCGCACAGAAAGTGGCAAAGGTATAGATCCTGGTGGTGCAGTCCCGCTGAGTGCATCCTCCCCACGATATCCGCCACATCTTTAATTATTTTCCGCTTTGCCGGAATGGCTTGTGTGTTTCTATGAGACCCTTTTCCAAAATTCCTTTCTGCCCACTCACTGAGTCTCATCACATGACTTACACCCTCAGAAAGGACCAAAGAAGGCCCACCATCCTGCCCCCAGGCTACTGGAACAGGCCCTGGAAGGCCAAGCTGCATGAAGGTCCACATGGCATGCCATTCCTGTCCAGCACCAGGAGCCGGACGCTTTAGTCTGAGATATGCCTTTAACCCGTCCCGTACTGTAGGAGGTACATAGCGTTTAAGGAAAAAAGACTTTTTTTCTCCGCTCTCTGTTTCGAGATCAAGTCGAACAGTATTTCGTTCTTTAATAGCACACTTTGCCACCGCGTGTCCCGGGTGTGACATCAACGCCTTAAAAGTCGTGAGATCATGGGACTCAAGGAGCGGGAGAAACGCCCTGTTGACTTCAAGCCTGCCTCCATCTAACGACGTAATCCTCGAGTCATCCATGCCGGTAATTCCCCTTCAGGATATTTTTCCATTCACATAACAATGCTCAGGAGGGTCTATTGGATATAGATATACAATATAAATTATTCTCCAATTGTACCAGTATTACCATGCTCATGTAACCCAACCCCTGTACAAAACAGTCCAATAATTGCCGCAGTAACGTCTTAATCCATCCGGGTTTCTGCGTTTGGACGGGCAAATTTGAAAACGCGCGGCGAGATAACGATTTCGTATTATCCTTGTATTATCCTTTTGGGTTTGGTAAAGAATGCGGCGCGTTAAGGGTTCGCTCAAAAATGGGAAGTAATTTTACACGCGCCTCGGGTTGCACCGCACGAAACTGGTAAAATCACTGTCATCAGAGAAAATGGTGGATGCAAAAATAAAATTTGCAAAGACTATCCTTATCCGGTGCCCGAACTGGGTCGGTGATATCGTCATGGCGACCCCAGTGTACGACTGTCTCCGTGAAAATTTTCCGAGCGCCAAAATCTTTGCCTGTGTCAGGAAATATGCCCGCGGTATCATTGAAGACGGCCCATGGTTTGACGGCATCATTAACTGTAATGACAAGGATTTTTATGGATTTTTCCAGACTGTTAGGGGGATAAGGAAGGTTAAACCGGATATGGCAGTTCTGCTGCCTAACTCAACTCGTTCCTTCCTGACAGCGAAATCCGGAGGGGCCAGGTTCATATACGGCTATAAGCGCAATCTAAGAAAATTTTTCATGTCCGGTGGCCCTGCGCCTGTTGTTACGGACGGGGGAATCAAGCCTATGCCCATGGTCGACTACTATCTGGAAATCTGTCGGTATCTGGGCCTCAGAGTATCTGAAGCACCGAAACCGCGTCTTTATATTTCCAGCCAAATGCGAGAAAAGGGCAACAGGATCCTGGAGACTTACGGCATTGCCATACAGGACAACGTCATTGGTTTGAATCCCGGTGCCAGCTTTGGGTCATCCAAATGCTGGCCACCTGAAAATTTTGCAAAACTGGCTGAAATCATTGAGAAAGAAATTCGGTGTAAAATCATACTGTTTGCCGGGCCAGGGGAAGAAGAAATCGCTAAAGCCATTGTCGAAAAAAGCAGTGCGAAGATCATTGATACGTCCCTGGACAATATAGATCTGGCACATCTTAAACCCCTGATCAATCGATGTGATCTTTTGGTCACCAATGATACCGGACCACGGCACTATGCCGTGGCATTTGATGTCCCGGTTGTTGTTTTGATGGGACCCACAGACCCGCTCTATACGGCCGCCAATCTGGGGAGTACGATTGTTATCAGGGAAGAAATGGACTGCGCACCCTGCCATAAGAAAACATGTCCCACAGATCACCGGTGTATGAGAGATATTACTCCTGAAAGGGTATTGGATGGTGTCAGGAAACTGCTAAAATAACGATTCGATGCATACCTATGAAATCTGCTTACTATTGGAAAAGATGGACGTCGCTCAAAGAAAAGGCAGATAAAGATCAGCTGAATCACCTTTCCAGGCAGATCGCCCTGTCTTTTCTGGACCACTATTTTTACAATGACCATCACGAGGAGGAGTATATCCGTCTCCTGTGTGAAATGGCGACATTTTTCGATGATGAGGAATTCAACAAGGCCGGGTCATCTGCTCTTTTCGGCATTATTGTTGAAGGCCTCTGCGACGACTTCGAAGAACTCCAGACCGAAGCATACAACAAGGTGATGAGTCAGGTCGTTGCTTTCTGCCGAACCTTACCTGCCGGCAGGGAACTGGCTGAGCGACTTAATGATTTTGGATTGAAATCCTACACGGATATTCTTGAACGCATTGAATATATTCGCGCGTGCAGCGATGAATATCTAGGCATGGAATCTCCGCCTAAAAAGATATTCCTTCTTTCAAGAGTGAGCGTAGGTGCGGATGTCGCCATCACCAGCGTACTGATTCAACGTCTGACCCTCAGATTCCCGTATGCTGAGATCATCGTCATAGGGGGCAGTAAACTCAAGGATATATTTGGAGGAAATCCCCATATCCGAATAACAGAAGTCGTTTATTCCCGCCGGGGAAATATGATAGAGCGGTTTTCCATCTGGCTTGCTGTACTGGAGGCGATTCATAAGGAAATTACAGAAGAAGATGCTGAGAATATCATCGTGGTCGATCCAGACTCACGGCTCTCGCAACTGGGTGTGCTCCCGCTTGTAAGTGACCATAAGTACCTGTTTTTCAACAGCCGTGGCAAAGATTCATACCCGAAAAAAATGTCTGTTGCCGAACTCACGAATCACTGGCTGGATAATGTGCTGGGAGAGTCGAAATTTTGTTATCCTAATGTTTGGCTTCAAGATTCGGTACTTGAAAAGGCAGTTCATTTTGCCCTTGCATTGCGAGAGGCTGGATGCCAACAGATTATTGCGATCAATTTGGGTATAGGCGGCAATGCACGAAAAAGGCTGGAGGATGATTTTGAGGGAAAACTGATTTTGAAACTTTTGAATGAGCCTGATACGGTTATCCTTCTCGATCAAGGATTTGGTGATGAGGAAATTACCAGGTCAAGGGCTCTGATTCATAGGGCAGAGAAACAAGGGGTTACGACAACATGTGTCGGATTTGAATGTTTAGAAGATGTCAAAATCTCAAGGGGTATTGTGGGTGTCGTAGCCGGGATTGGAGAAATCGCAGCCCTTATTTCCCAATGCGATGAGTTTATCGGTTATGATTCAGCCTGCCAGCATATAGCCGCTTCACTGGGTATCCCTACTTATACGGTATTCGCAGGGAGCAACAATTCACGCTTTATCAGGCGCTGGAGTGCCTGTGGTCCATCAAAAAGTGAGATCATCCACGTTGATACCTTGACGCATCCGCCAATGTTCGATACCGAGGATGTTATTGTCAGGATAACTGATGCTCGGTCGTAGTGAAATTTTGTTGACATTAGCGTTTTGCAGACGGACTGGGCCATGGGGTCTCTTTTGGATTAAAAAATGAAAATACTCTTTATTTATCCTAACGCGGGATCCCAGTTGGGCTTCAATTATGGTGTTGCTCACATATCCGCAGTCCTAAAAAAGGCCGGACATCATGTGGATTTCCGGCAGTTGTGTGAAGACCTTGGCCCGCTACCCACAAAAAATGAATTTGTCACAGATCTGAAGGATATGAATCCGGATATCATTGGTTTTTCAGTCGTGACCAACCAGTGGCAGTATGCTGCACAACTCGCTGAATGGATTAGAGAAACGCTTAATATCCCGCTTGTCTGTGGCGGTATTCATGCAACTATTGCGGCAGAAGAAATTCTTGAAACCGGACTCTTCGACTACGTATTCCTGGGTGAATGCGAAGATGCCTTTCCCGAATTCGTTGAAAAAATGAACAGGAATGAAGACATTGAACACATCCGCAACATGGGGTTTATTGCCAACGGAAAAGTAAAGATCAATCCTGTTCGCCCCTTGCCGGACCTTCAAGGTCTGCCTTTTAAAGATTATGACGCCTTTGATTTTCAGAATATCATTGATGCCAAAAACGGATGGGTGGGCGTTATGGCTTCGCGTGGATGCCCCTTCAAATGCACCTATTGTTTCAATCACCTGATGGTAGAAAAATATCGGGGTGACCTGCAGTGCAGTTTCAAGGATCTGAAATACATCAGGCATTTTAAAGTAGAACAGGTCATCGATGAGATTGTATTCCTGCAGGAAAACTACAAGAACATCTCCATGTTTATTTTTGATGATGATTTATTCACATTTAATAGAGATTACGTCGTTGAATTCTGCAAAGCGTATAAAACCGTATCTAATCTGCCCTTTGTCGTTAATGCGCATATTGGTTTTTTTGATGAAGACCGTGCATTCCACCTTGCGGATGCCGGATGCAAGATCGTTAAATTCGGTGTTGAAAGCGGCAGCAAGAAAATTCGCAGCAAGATCATGAACCGACACATGAGCAATAAGAAGATCATCAAATCCATCAATCTGGTCCGCCGATACAACATGCACAGCTCGGTGTTTATCATGATCGGGCTGCCTTATGAAGACCGTGACGATGTTATGGATACCATTACTTTTCTAAGTCAGGCAAAACCAGGACGGTTTCGGTGGACGTTCTTTTTCCCGTTTCCCGGAACCGTATCCCACAAAATGAGCATTGATGGTGGTTATGTAAATGTGAACAAGATGAATTCTCTCCTTAATTTCACAGATTCTTCCGCCCTTGATTTCGGAGAAGAGCACAACCTGTTTCTTGAAAAGGTCGGTCGTATTATGCCCTGGTTCGTGAATGCCTATGCCGACTTTGAGGCCTCGCCGGTATATCTTGAAAAGGTAGAAAAAATCATTCAAATGGATCGTTCAGAATGGAAAAAAGTATCTCCTGCCCTGCACGATGAGGACAAGAGACTGACATTACAGTTTCAAGAAAAGAATCAAAGCCACTATGCCGTGAAATACAATCCATTCATGGGCGTGATCTCCGACTATTTCATGAATGAGAATTAAGAGGAGTGTAGGTATCTAATTTAAGTAGCTCTTCTTCCAATTGAACTCTGTGTTTTTCTAGTTCATCTCCTTCTGCATTTTTTGGAACTCGTATTACTTCACCAAAGTGGACTCTCTCTCCAACAGGCTGAGTGTATCTGAGATAGTGATACCGATTAACCAGACTACTCTCCCTTCAAGTCTTGCAGAATTCAGGAACCTGCATGTATAGTTGATTATGTCTAAGAATTTTTTACGGATGTTTGAGTTTTTCAGTAAGTTAACGGCTTTAACTGCTGGTAAAGATGGGCTTCAATAAACTACTATGATGAAACAGGCTGTCTTTTCAGAACTCCCCATGCCCGAAACCTGGGAAATCTGTGACCGGTATTTCGAGCCTGGCACTCTGTGGAGTTCTCAAGACATAGAGATTGTCAAGGAAGCACGAAATCGGAGAGTTTACCGAAGCTCGGACCTGTTTATCAAGGTATTCCGCATAGGCTCAGTGGTCAGGAAACTCAGGAACCATGGGAAGAAAGAATGGATCATGGCCCAGTCATTACACAGTCACGGCCTTACAGCTTCTCCGGTGGCATACGGGCGTATAGGCGAATGGAGCTACTTTGTGACAAGAGAAGTGCCTGGACCAACCCTTGCGTCATTTCTGAATTCAAGTTGGCCAATCCTTAACCACAAGGACAAGGGAAAGGTAATGTACAGCTTTTCCCAGTTTATCGTCGGCCTTTCGCAGGCAGGCCTGTTTCAACCGGACTTTCATCTCAACAATGTGATGTACAACCAGTGGAAAAACCAATTTTTCCTCATTGATCTCCACAGCGGACATCGGTATTTGAGACCCTTAAACCTCAAGGAGCGCGTGGAACAACTCAGCTATATCCTGCCACCCCTATGGGGCAATATCTCACCGAGGGATATGCTGACTTTTGTCTCTATGCTTTCAAAAGAGTGGCCGGAACTCCGAGATAGATCGCTTCGATACAAAGTGCAGGAAAAGGCCTTTTGGCGCATGCGTCGGCATTGCTCAAAAAGGGGGCTTAGGCGTGTCAAAAAATCACTGTCAAAGATAAATATCGGCAAAAAGGTCATTTTTTTGTCTGCTGGTACTCCAGAAGAGGTCAGACACCTCTTACATAATATCCTTAACGAAACAATGAAGGACAAAAAGACCATTCTCAAGAACTCCAGGCACACACTCTCCCTGTTGGTCAAAGTCGCAGCTACGACTTATTTCCTGAAAATCTACAGGAACTCAAGCCACTTCAAGTCGTGCTTGGACCTCTTCAGGACTTCAAGGGCCGAAAGGGCGTGGAACACTTCCTGGAACCTGATTGTGAGGCAAATCTCCACACCCCTCCCTTTGGCGGCCCTTGACACGAAAAATCCCTGGAACGAGATCTATGGTGCAGTAGTCCATCCACAAATAGGCGCAGGCAAAGAAAACATAGAGATGATAAAAAGGACCCTGAAAAATCCTTGCACTGCCCCTGTTTTTCTTTCAAAGCTCTGTGGTTTTGTATGGGAAATGCACGAAAAAGGAGTATTTCACGGCGACTGCAAAATTACAAACTTCTATTTCGATCCACGGAGTCCCGCGCCCTTTACGGTCTTCGACCTTGATGGGACCAAGATAAAAACACGATTGTCAGATAATGAAAGGTTGTCAGATCTGGTCAACCTATGTGCCTCTCTTGAGTGGTGGCAAATAAGGGAAAACTTAACTGAAGAAGTGCTCAATCTGTATACAAGCAGGCATATTACGTGGCGAGAAGAAAAGCACAGATTGTTGAAAAAGCTGCAAATAAAAGTGCTCCGCCGTCTGGAACGGAAAAAAAACCGTGAAATCCAAAAAACAGAAACGTTAGCTGAGAATTAAGCTGGATAAATATGGCCTATATAGGGCTTACGGCCCTATCTAAAAAAGTGGGGGTTGCCTCGCTTGTAATGTAACCATCACGCCCTTAATCCTCAGCCTTTTGCCTTTTTCGGAACTTTAGTTTGGTATTACCATTACATAGCGGACGTCCCGGAGAGTTAGTTCAAGAAGGGGGAAATGACATGGAAACTGTAACTATTGAAAAGGATTTATTGAGGTTGCCTGAAAAAATTGCCAAAAGGTTAAGAGGCAGAAGGATCGAAATTGCGGAAATAAAAGAAGGCATATTATTGAAGACAGCCGATAGCCCCATAGCTGAAGCAAGAGGTTTTTTGAAAGGGAAGCGATTTACGACCAAAAGGTATATAGAGATGAAAACGATAGAGAAGGAATTGGAGTCGTGAGCGGAAAATTCGTTTTGGATGCATGTGCCATCATTGCTTTCTTGAACGATGAAGAGGGTGCTGATAAGGTTGAAGAATTATTATGGCAGCGGGAGCGCTCTTCTTATACCCTTTTTATACATGAAATCAACTTGCTGGAAATATATTATGGCGTTTACCGAGATGAAAGTAAAGAGTTAGCAGAACAGACGTATGTCAAGGTGCTGAATTTACCAATTACGGTTGTTAGAGGGTTGAGAAAAAATGTGTTCAGACAAGCAGGGAGATTAAAAGCTGTATATAAAATTTCATTAGCTGACTCAATCGCTCTTGCTGAGGCCAAGATCAGGAGAATTCCTTTGGTTACCTCTGACCATCATGAATTCGATCCGATTCAAGACAAGAATGAATTGGATTTCTTCTGGATAAGATAAGTTGTGACTTATGAGCCATGCCCGCAACGCTTTCTTTGAAAGATATTGGCAATTAAAGCAGCAAAAGCACCAACGTCCCCCATTACGAGCCCGACTCCTTTGATGTAGCCATTTTGTTTGATGGCAGCAGAAAAGACACAAGAAAGATAAGGGAAGAGGTGGGTATACCTTCCCGCAAGTTACTACCGCTTTGGTAACAGCCGGTCGTCGGGGCCACCAAGTTTCTTCCGTAAGGGAGGATGGGTTTGTAAATATTAGTAGGAATT
>JAUWGF010000142.1:0-4816 GCA_030606515.1 Deltaproteobacteria bacterium
ATAAAACCGGCTCCCGACCCAGAATACGACCGGAGTTGTGAGCACGAAAAGGCAATAGAGCATGATCTGCCTGGGGACCGACCGGAGATATGGAAACCAGTGCTGCATGGAACCCATGAAAATGACCACACTCAAGACCACGCCCACGCTGAGCTTGATCTTCAGTGCTTTCAGTTCCCTTTTCTGCGCAGCCTCAACAGGGTCTTCCAAAGTCGCCCCAAACACACCCAGGAATTCATACCCGGCATCAGAGACCGCCTGTTTGAGCCCTTCCACACCAGCCCAGTCCGGCCCGTGAATTACCGTTGCCCTGGCTGTTGTGAGATTAACAGCGGCATCCTTGACACCGTCAACTGCTTTTAAGGCCAGTTCCACACGTCTCACACAAGCAGCACAGGTCATGCCTCCGACTGAAATAGTTGTCTTTTGAACAGCATCCCCTGTCTTTTCCAGGCCCACGACTTCATAGCCCAGGTCCTTGACCTTGTCGGCAATGCTCTCCGGTCCAAGAACAGACGAATCATATTCAACGGTCGCCTTCTCTGTAGCAAAATTGACTGAAGCCTTCTCAACACCATCAAGGTCTTTCAGCCCTTGCTCCACGCGCAGGACACATGACGCACAAGTCATACCGTCAATATTGAGTGTGACTTCATCAGACAACTTCGTAGCCTGCCTTCTTGATCTTTTCTCTCACAAGGTCAATGTCAACGGGCTTTCCCTCAAAAAAGGCCTCACCCTTCTCAAGGTCCACCTTGACATTCTTGATCCCGTCTATCTCATTCAGGGCCTTGGTGACTGCCATTACACAGTGATTACAGGTCATCCCCTTTATCTTGATCGTGGCCATAACGTTCTCCTTTTATAGTTCAATAGGGAATTTTTTCCTGAGGCCTCCTCTCTGGGATATGGACGTAAGCTACCTTATCCTCGTTCCATGCCTTTGAAACGTAAAGGTTACAATAGCAACTCCCATACTCTTCCACGTCAGGGTTTCTGTAAACGCAGGGGCATAAGATGTCCTTGTCCAGGTCGCGCTCCCCGGATGCCAGCCTGCAGGGGCAGGACATGTAGCCGTAACGTTTCTTATTTACAAGAAGTGCGTCAAGGAGATCGAAGACCCTTTCTTTGTCTCTGTTAAAATAGTAACCTTTCGGCTCTTGAACCTTTTTTAACGTCTCATACAGTCTTTCTACCTCATTCATAATCCAAGGGCCTCCTTGATCTCATCTTCTTTGTATCCAATAATGACCTTGTCTCCAATGATAATGGTGGGAAAGGAACACCGTGGATTCCATTTCTTCACGTCCTCAAGAATAGCGGTCCTTTCTTTTCCTTGAAGCAAATCCACATCAGTAAATTCATACTTCACAGCGCAGTCATTCAAAAGTATTTTAGTGGCCTTACAATGGCTACAGGTACTGAGCGTATAAATTTTAATGGGTTTTTTCATCCCTAATTCCTCAGTCTTTCAACACGTTGTGATGAGATCTGAAAGGAAAAACCTTTCTGAAGCAGTCAAATCTTACTGTCTTCTATAGTCCTTTATTGGGCCTATAAAAGCCGATAGGGATAGGCCCGTTTCGTCCACTGGCTTGAGGTGTGCTCGGCCTTTAGTTGTTCATAGGCCTCTTTAAGAGGCTTGGGATCATCTGTGGCTTTGTAACGGCACACACCACGCCAATAGATCGCCTCAGGCACCGAGTCGCTTTTTGGATATTCTACCAGCAGTTTTTCGAGCTTTGTGAGTGCCTCATCGAATCGATCCGTTTCCAAATAGGACTTCCCGATGCCCATCAACAGCGAGGAAATCAACTCTTCAGGGGCGAGAAAACCCACTGTCCGATGGTGCTCCTTGCCTTCGGTATCGAGGGTAATAAGGGTAGGTGTCCACTTGACATTGAAATCCGTGGACAGGGGCTGGGCATCGAATTGGACCTGCAAGGGAATCATGTTATCGTTAATAAAGCTGATCACCTTCCCGTCTGGATACGTAACTGCATCCATCTGTTGACATCCAATTCAACTGGGATTAAAAAAACTAAGCAACACAGCTCTGTTCTCAACCCGTGCCCGGGCCAGTGCAGCATCCATATCTGTTTCCCATTTGATGTTTTCTGCCATGATTGTTCCTCTTCATCCTTATCTTTGGGTTTCCAAAAGGCCGAAATGCTATATTTAAAAAACACCTATACGAATTCCTCCATGCGGTCGGAGGGCTGAGCCAAGAGAACAAACCTCACCAGTGGAATCCGAGCCCTTTCGTATTCCCTTGCCAGGTATACCCAAAAGGGTAAAAAGCCCCTCTTGATACTCGGCTATGCTGGCCCTGGCCTCCTCCGTATCGATGAACCGCACAGAGACCAAGAACTGTTTGTTATTAACCTCACATCTTCTCTATGTTGGCCCTCAGTTGCCCGATCTGCAGGCCAAGGGAAACGCACTGCTTGCCTTCCATACACTCATCAGCTTCTTGGAGCTCCAAGTGAGTCTTGAGCTCATGTTCGCCTTTTTTCAAGTCAACAAGCCAGGCCTTTTTTGTCTCATCATACTCCACGTCGACATCTATGCCGCATTCGCCGATGTCAGGATAGATCGATTTAATCTTCTCACACAATTCTTTCTTGTCGTGCATGGTCTTGTCCTCCTTTTCTTCTAATATTTAGGAAAATCAGTTAATATGAATCTCCCTTCTAAATGCAATTAAGCGGTTTGAAGCCCTTTTTGGTCTTGCATCAGCCGTGCAATGGTCAGCGTCCTAAAACTAACAGCGTGTAGACCCTCCAACCCGTCACAACTTGGTCAAAGCGAGAATCAGAAGAACGAGATTGCTCAGGCCATGAATCAAGGGAAGGGCTGTTCGTTTCTTCTTGTTACGGTCCATGTATAGACCGGTCGTTCCACCGAAAATGATAAAGGTAGTCATTACAAGGGCGACCTTACCGTGGACCCCGGTTATGAGGAACCCGTGCAAGTAAAGATATACCATGGTCATGCCCCCCATCATACCGCCCAGCAACGCCAACAGAGCAATCTTTCCCAGGAGCACATGCCGCTTCCATCTGAAAAGTGTCTTCTGATGAAGATGAAGGGACCGAAAGCGCTGAACCCCGAGGCAGAATACATACAAGGTCAACACTACAGCCGACAATTGAATGATCGGATGTATGACGAGCAAAACATGCCCCCTATGATGATGAAAACTGCATAAGTTGATGAACTCTCAAAAAGTCTCTTGTGAACGCCCAAATACTCACGCAGTGAACAAAATTGACTTCATGTTAAACCGTCGTCAAGTTCTGTCTTGAAAGTTGGCGTTTACTTGAACTCGTGTACTATTATAAAGTCGTTACCGGCTCTGGTTCCGTGACAACCAATACAGCCCGCGGGTTTGCCAAAAGGCTTGGCCTCACCCTCGGGTGTGTACTTTACCCAAAACCAGTCCCCGTCGTTGGGATTGTATCCATTGATCTTATACATCACAGTGATTGCCTTGAGTTCTTTCGCTTTGCTGTAGTTTTCCTTTACCTCTATGGCTCCATACTGGACCGGGGGTCTTGGTGACTTCAGCGCACGGTCATTCACGTAAACCTTGTGTAACGGTCCATGGGGGGCACGGCCTGGTTGCAACCCCTGATGGTCAGGCCAGAAAGACCATTCCTTATATGGAGAAACTTTTGTGATATAATGCCACAGCTCTTCCGGATCTGCTCCGGGCATGTCCGCAAAGGCAGCTGACCCGGACAGGAAACAAGCCGTAACGACTAAAACGCCAATAGTTATTGCCACTTTTTTCATTATAGGCCTCCTTTCTTCATGCAAAAAATCATGAGTTCGCCTTCATTAAGGCCTCGTGAGATAGGATTAATGAAGTACTGTCTTTAACACACTAACCTTGGTTATCGGTTTCTTGCAACTGTATTGCTCACACAGGTAAACCGTGGGTTGATGATCCACGGGTTGCATGGGTCCCACAAAGGGAGACAAAGTAGCAAGCCTTTTCCCCTCTGCCCCGTCCGGGCGCAGCAGCACGACCTTGTTGGGCAGGAACTTCCTCTGGACGACATTAAGCATGTCCCGCATAGTCTCTGGGGCAGGATCTCCAGCCATGACAATCTCCTGGCTTGGGCCGACCATGAAATCAAGGGCAACCAATAGTTGTGTGTAAGCCATGGGATGTTCTGTAACCTCTGCGGCAAAAACCCTAGTCAATTGGTCAGCTTTTTTCTCTAAATCTGTGTTCCCGGTGAGCCGACCAAGGCGCAAAAAGTTCAGGGCCGCTACTGAGTTGCCAGATGGAAGGGCCCCATCGTAGATCTCTTTGCTTCGCGTGATCAAAAGTTCGTTTCCTTTTCCTGTAAAATAAAGCCCGCCACCTTCTTTATCCCAGAAAATATCTATCATTGCCTGATTCAGGGCTATGGCCTCCTCAAGATAGGAAATCTTAAAGGTGGCCTCATACAGTTCGATCAGGCCCCAGACCAAGAAGGCGTAGTCATCCAGGTATCCTGGACAGGCTGCATCCCCTTGTCTGTAACGGCGAAGAAGCCTGCCACCGGCTGTTCTGAGGTTGCTCAAGATGAATTTTGCAGCGTCTGAGGCTGCATCCACATACGCTTGATCGCCAAAGACCTGGTATCCTTTGGCAAGAGCAGCGATCATGAGGCCGTTCCACGAGGTCAGTATCTTGTCGTCTTTTAGGGGATGCACTCGTTTTTTTCGGATATCAAAGAGCCTGTCCCTTCCATCCTTGAGAGCTTTCTCAAGTCCTGGCAGATCCATGCCCTCTTTTGCCGCAAAGCTATGGGTAGATACA
>JAUWGF010000079.1:0-7731 GCA_030606515.1 Deltaproteobacteria bacterium
ATACTTCCATGGAAAGAGGCAGACCAGGAAGAGGAGAGACGGCTTTTTTACGTAGGCCTTACCAGGGCATCTGAAGAAATATACCTGAGCCACGTGAAACACCGAAGGCTTTTTGGACAGATGATGCATGGCGGCCCAAGCCCCTTTATTGCCGATATCCCTGAAAAACTCCTGGTCAGAGAAAAGGCCCAAAAACCCAGAGCACCCCGAAGACCGAAACAGAAAAAACTTTTTTAAGAACTGAGCCTTTTGGAAAAGGCTCAAAGCACAGACTGCACTATGTGTCTGTAGCATGATCAAAAAAAGGAGGCCCCAGCGGGTTTAAGCCGAGGCCCCACAAGAGGAGAAGAAGGGCTTTGGAAAGCCATTCTAAGGAGGTATTTAATTTATCGGAAAAATATTTAATCGACTTTAATTTTTTTATCGATTTTTTTTACTTACCTTATTATAGCACATGGTCAATCTGCTCCTGAAGTCGCAATGGGCAGGGAAATTGGAAACTTGAAATTGGAAAAAATACGAAGATGTAGATGCATTACTAAATACCTGAGTAGTTACAAAGGAGATTCTGCGTTCGTGAAGATAACTACCTCTGAAATTGAACATGTGGCCCAATTGGCCCGGCTCAGCTTTAATCCGTCTGAAATTGAAAACTTCAACAGACAACTAAATGACATATTAGGATATATAAGCAAATTAGAAGAGCTGGATACGAGCCGGGTTGAGCCCACTACCCATGCACTGGAACTTACGAATGCCTTTAGAAAGGACGAAGTAAAGCCCTCCTTGCCGGTTGAAAAAACTCTCTCCAATGCACCTGAACAGGAAAAGGGGAGGTTTGTGGTGCCAAAAATTATCTGATGATTCCGCTGAAAAAACCCAATCTGCGGCGTTGCTTCAATTTTCCAGTCACTGCGACGTACGATAAGTACGTCTCATGCCTGGAAAATTTCGCGCCTTGCATCTCGGGCTTTTTGAGCGGAATCATGTTTCAGTGTTTTTGCAGTGCAATTATCTGATTAAGGAAGTACAAGATGCCAAGTCTGATTGATCTGAATATACATGAGCTCCACGACATCCTCAGCAGAAGAGAGGTTTCCGCAGTTGAGGTCACAAGGGCCTATCTGGACAGGATAGGTGAAGTTGATCCAAAAATCAGGGCCTATCTGACAGTAACTGCCGACAAAGCCCTGACCCAGGCTAAAGAGGCGGACAGACGTTTTAAAAAAGCAGACGACATTACTCCTCTTACGGGAATTCCCTTGGGTATTAAGGATGTTATCTGTACCAGAGGGATAAAGACCACCTGTGGATCTAAAATACTTGAAAACTTTGTACCACCCTATAATGCCACAGTAATGGAAAAACTCGAGGCCCATGGGGCGGTAATGCTGGGCAAATTAAATATGGATGAGTTTGCCATGGGGTCATCCACGGAGAACTCTGCCTATCATCCTACTCACAATCCCTGGGACCTTGAACGAATCCCTGGTGGATCAAGCGGTGGTTCAGCAGCATCTGTTGCAGCCAGGGCCTGTGCAGGTTCACTGGGTTCGGATACAGGCGGATCGATACGTCAGCCCGCCTCATACTGTGGTGTTGTAGGTCTGAAGCCTACATACGGCACAGTATCGAGGTTCGGTCTTGTGGCCTTTGCTTCTTCACTTGACCAGATAGGACCCATTTCAAGGGACGTTACTGATTGCGCCCTGCTGTTGAACGCCATATCCGGCCATGACACCAAGGACTCCACCTCTGTACCCGGAGACGTACCTGATTACACCGGCTCCCTGATTCCGGGTCTTAAGAATTATACCTTAGGAATTCCCAAGGAATATTTTATTTCAGGCCTTGACCCGGAAGTGGAAAAGACCGTTAAGCATGCCGTTTCCGCCCTGGAATCCCAGGGAGCCGAAGTGGTGGAGGTAAGCCTTCCTCACACAGAGTATGCAGTTGCCACATACTACATTATCGCCCCTGCCGAGGCCTCTTCCAATCTCTCACGCTACGATGGAGTAAAATACGGATTACGTGCGCCGGATTATAAAAATCTTATGGATATGTATAAAAAGACCAGGTCTCAGGGTTTCGGCCCGGAGGTCAAAAGGAGGATAATGATAGGGACTTATTCCCTTTCAGCCGGATACTACGATGCATATTATAAAAAGGCCTCCCAGGTCCGGACTCTTATCACCCAGGACTTTAAAAAGGCATTTGAAAAATGTGATGTGATTGCTGCCCCTGTTGCCCCGACCACAGCGTTCAGGCTTGGAGAGAAAGCAGACGACCCGCTTCAGATGTATCTATCTGATATCTTTACAATTCCGGTAAACCTGGCAGGCATTCCAGGAATTTCCGTGCCCTGCGGCTTAAATAGCAGCGGGCTCCCCATAGGACTTCAACTAATGGCAGGACACTTTGAGGAAACAAAGCTCCTCACTGTTGCATATAACCTGGAACTGGCTCTAGGCCGCTGTGAGAACTGGCCTTTGGATTGATGATTGTTGATTGATGATTGAACATCGAACATCGAACGTCCAACATCGAATATTGAATGGGAAAACTTGAACTATTAGATGATATTTTAGAGGAAACAGAAGAATTAATTAAGATTTTCGTTACGAGTATCAAAGCGGCTGAAAAGAAACAGAAATAGCCGTTGAATGTTCGGTATTGGGTGTTTGTTTTTTCATTCGATGTTGGACGTTCGATGTTCGATGTTCGATGTTCATCTTTCAATGCAATCTGTGAACGTTTACAAAACAACTTAGCGCTTACGCGCTCTTCCCTCTGGCCCACCAGAGAATTATTCCAAGCGCAAGAAACATCAGGCTCAATAGCTGCCCCATGGTTACCCAGCTCAAAAAGACATAGCCCAGTTGTGGATCCGGTTCTCGAAAGAATTCAACCACTATACGACATATGGCATAGAGGACCAGGAAAAGGGCCAGCTTCCTCCCGTATGGCCAAGCTTTACGACGGAGAGGCCACAGGACAAGAAAGAGCAAAAGCCCCTCAAGCAAGGCCTCGTAAAGCTGAGACGGGTGCCGGGGCACCTGCCCTCCCTGGGGAAAGACCATGGCCCAGGGCACATCCGCAGGGCGGCCGAACAGCTCTCCATTAATAAAATTCCCTATACGTCCCAGGCCGAGGCCCACTGGCGCTGTGACCACAAAGCGATCAGACCACTTCCAGAAGTCCAAATCATGCCTCTTACAATATATCCATCCGGAAAAAACAACTCCTGCCACTCCTCCATGAAAGGACATGCCTCCGTGCCAGACAGCAAATATCTCTAAAGGATGCTCGAGAAAGTAGGAAAAGTTATAAAATAGTACATAGCCCAACCTGCCTCCCAAAATGATCCCTAGAACCAGAGAGAATAAAATTCCCTCCAGTTGACTCAATTGAGATGCAGCGGAAGGCCCCTGATATTGGGAGCCGGAATGGGTGTTTTGACACTCTTCAAGAATCTGCTTTCGCACCAACAGGTAAGCGGCCCCGAAACTGAACAGGTACATAAGGCCGTACCAGTGAATACCTATTGGACCAATACGGATTATTACCGGATCAATATCCGGAAAAGCAAGCATCGGACCCTATTGTTTCTCCTTGCGATCGCTAAGGGTAATGACTTTCGAGGCGCCGGTCGGCTTAGGTTGGTCCGGTCCCTGATCTTTATCCTTAGTGGCTTTCTTGGGTGAGGTAACACCTTGCTTGAGTAAGACAGCCTCTAACAGATGATGATACTGCTGAATCAGCTTAGGATTAATGTCTGACTCCAGGACAAAAAAGGATACCCTGGTCCGCTGTATCCGAATAGAAGAGACAGTCATGGCTGTGAGAACGTGGGGATGGACAACAGGACCATGCTTCTGATCATATAATACGGTACACGGGAAGTAGAGATCAAAAAAAGCCGCTTTTTCCAGAGCGAAGAGAACAGTCTCGGTCTGACGGTTGTATCTAATCTCTCCTAATATCAATCCAAGCCCATCTACTTCTATCAAGACCAGCTCTTTGGCATTTTGACGCAGCTTCATACGTGGATCTCCTCAGATTCTGATATTAAACGCTTGGTAGATAGAGAATGCTGCTTTCTCCTGCGGGATTTCTTTAAAGGCTTTGGTCCCGGACGGAGATGTGGATCAGGACCAATAACCGGTTGCCCCAAGACCTCCTGTACTAAATCATAAAACATGATGGACTCCCGGAACGTGGCCTTGTTCCAAACACGCTTGGGCCACTTACCCTTTGCAAGACATATAGAGATATTCCACTGGCTGGACAGGATCTGAGCTGCCATGTCTCTTACGGATCTCCTGAAGTCATACGGAGAGAGAACCTCGCCCAACATGGACCTTACTTCATGAGTAGGCCACTTCAGACGCTCAACCTTGAGAGCTTTCCACCCTGGTGTTACACATAACCGGGGGTATGCAAAAAGGGCCAGCATAAGGGCCTCACTGACTTCAACACCATCATTTACCATGCGATCAAGATGCCCCAGAAGCCCGAAAAGCAGCTTTCGAACCAGACCCTTTTCCTTGATCTCAAGGGCTGAAACATAACCGAAAAAGACCGAGGCAAACAGCCCGCTCTTAAGCATAAGCTCAGCCCATGGCCTGCTGTATCCGGAACGTAAATCCTTGAGCCACTCGTCCCTTACCCTCGAAATTGCACATAGACGAATCTTATCGCTGTGCCTGAGCAGGCTCTCCCAGGTATTGGTCTCTATTGTAAAACCCGTCCTGGCCGCGTGTCTTACAGCACGCATCATCCTCACAGGGTCCTTCAGGCATCTGTGTTCCGGATCATTACCTATGAACCTGATAATCCCCTGTTTAAGGTCTGCCATGCCCCCTACGTAATCAATTATACTGAAGTCTGCGATATTGTAGAAAAGTCCATTGATAGTGAGGTCTCTGCGAAAGGCATCCTCCTGGGGAGAACCAAAGATATGGGTATCCCCAATCCCCTCACTCGCAGCTTCCCGGTCATCGTGATCACTCCGGCACCTGAAGGTTGACACCTCAATTATTTTCCCACCTCGGAAATACACGTGAACCAGCCTGAAACGCCGGCCTATGATCCGGCTGTGACGGAAAAGTTTTTTCAGCTCTTCCGGCCTGGCGTTAGTTCCGACATCAAAATCCTTTGGGCGCCTGCCAAGGAGCAAGTCCCTTACACTCCCGCCAACAAGATAGGCTATGTAGCCATTGTCCTTCAGACAGTAAAGGACCTTCAATGCCTCCCTGTCTATATCTTTCCGGCTGACACAGTGCTCAGGACGGGAAATTATCCCGGGATGGTTTCCCGGGTCGCCAAATAGACTGGGTTGCTCAGCGGGTAAGCGTTGGGCCGGCTGTGCAGATGCAAAAGGGCCCTTTTTGCGGGACCTCTTTCTACGGCTGTATTTGTTGGCTTTTGATGAGGGTTTTGACATAAATGACGTAAGACTTTTTTGGAAGTTATTGTTTCTAAGAGCTAAGCCTCTCATCTATCAATTCAGCCACTCTTTCACCTGACAATAACATGCCCCCGAAAATAGGCCCCATGCGAAACGACCCAAAGGTGGCGTTAGCTGCCATGCCGGCGACAAAGACGCCAGGGAAGGCCTCCTTGGTATTCTCCAACGTAGTATTCTCGGCAACCTCTGCCCACATGGACCGCTCTCCCATTATTTTCCCTGTATCTGTGAGAAGCCTTTCGCCTGTTTTTTTCTGCACGACCCTGAGAACCTCTGTGTCATGACCAGTGCTCTCTACCACATATCCGGCCCTGACAGCCAATGGATCCACATGGAATCCCGCAATATCCACAGCAGTCCAATTGATCACCAGACCAGTGACCCTTTTCTCCCGGACCATCACGTCCTCTACGGTCATAAGATTAAAAATCCTGGCACCGGCTTTACAGGCAAGACTGGTTAATGTTGAAGTGCACTCCACGGCGTCGGCGGTGTAATATCCGTCTCCTGCATCCTCTACAGTGATGCCGAGGTCTTTAAGGATAGCAGCCCCTTGCTCTTGAACTACTATCTCGTTGAACATCATGCCGCCGCCCCACATTCCTCCGCCAATACTGAGTTTCCTCTCAAAAACAGCTACCTTGTGGCCCTTCCCGGCAAGACGCAGGGCTGCCATAAGGCCTGATGGACCAGCACCGACAATGGCAACATCCAGTTCAAGATAGTCAGAGAACTTGGTCATAAAACGGCTTAAAATAGCTCGGCTAATCTTGATTTCATCCAAAGACATATATTTTAACCCTCCATAAACTTATTGACCAAGGCACATTACTGTGATCCGATAAATATGCAACGTTAGCATAATGCCTTCTTTGAATAGAATATAGATCATGAGGACAGATCTGGTTGGGTTGGGCTTTGCCAAAGTGACTAATTATATGATATTATAATTTTGATTACATTGCAAAAAGCGTGAAACATGATTCCGCTCAAAATGCTCCAGATGCATCCCTTTATAGGCAATGTTGAATTGTGAATGTTGAATGCTGAATTGTGGAAGATAATTTAAAAGACATATACCTTAATTCAAAATTTAACATTCAAAATTCAAAATTTATTGTGCGCAGCAGATGGGGTATTTTCAGTGGAATCAAAGCTGGGACAAATTTATCAGGAAAGGAGTAAAAAAATGAAGGGACTGGGCATTACTGTCACTGAACATCTGTTGATTCACCAGAAAGAATCCCCCGCAGCCACAGGGCGGCTGACAAGGCTTCTGCAAGAGCTTATCTTCGCGGCAAAGATCATATCTCGTGAGGTCAATAAGGCAGGGCTTGTGGATATCCTGGGGCTTACAGGTGAGATCAATGTGCAGGGAGAGCGGGTACGCAAGCTGGATGATTTTGCAAACCACGTGCTCATCTATAGGATGGAGCGATCTGGTGTCGTCTGTGCAATGGCTTCTGAAGAAAACGCCGATATCATACCGGTCCCGGAAGACATGCCTCAGGAAGACTACATCCTGATCTTTGATCCCCTGGACGGCTCATCCAACATCGACGTAAATGTCAATATAGGCACGATTTTCTCAATCCATCGAAAGGTGAGTGACAGGCCCTATATCACCCTTGACGACTTCCTCCGCCGTGGGTCGAAACAAGTTGCGGCCGGCTACTTCATTTACGGTCCCAGCACAATGCTGGTCTATACCACAGGCAAGGGTGTGAACGGCTTTACCCTTGACCCATCAGTAGGGGAATTTCTCCTCTCTCACCGGAATATTAAGATCCCTGAAAGGGGAAAGGTTTACTCTGTCAACGAGGCCTATACAAGTTACTGGGACGAGAGGACAAAAAAGGTGGTGGATTACTTTAAGAACTCGGAAAATGAGACGGGAAAGCCCTATGCAGCCAGATATATTGGTTCTTTTGTAGCTGACTTCCACAGAAACCTCCTATATGGCGGCATATTCATGTACCCGGCTGACAAGAAAGACCCTGCAAAGCCAAGGGGCAAGCTGCGCCTTTTGTGCGAGGTTGCTCCTATGGCCTATATTCTGGAGCAGGCAGGCGGGACTGCCACAGATGGTGAACAGAATATTTTGGATATAAAACCCTCAGCCCTCCACGAGAGGGTGCCGGTCTTTTTGGGCAGCAAGCTGGATGTGGAAAAGGCTACAGATATAATGCAGGGCAAAGATTAGAAGCCACCTGCAAAATGCCTGCCCCCTTGCATTGAGATGGGAAAATGATCATATTGGG
>JAUWGF010000052.1:0-10327 GCA_030606515.1 Deltaproteobacteria bacterium
ACAACTCCTGCATGTCCTCTTGAGGCCCGGGAGGCCCTGAATCCCAACCGGGTTAAGGTGGTTGTGGACAATAACCGGAAGGCCCTCTACTTTTCCAGGGCCATGATTCCATACTATAGAGATGCTGATACAGTTGGAGACCTTCCCAAAGAATCAGGCCAATATTATCTCAGGCACCTGGGTCTATATGCCTACAGGCAGAATTTTCTCCAGACCTTTGTTACCCTCCCTCCGGGGAAACTCGAACAGATAGAACGACTGGAACAGCTCAGGGCCCTTGAAAATGGCTATTCGATCGGAGTAGTGAGGGTGGAAGAGGCCCCGCTGGAAGTAGATACACCGGAGGATCTGGATGCGGTTTGTTCAGCCCTTGCCGGGCAGTGAGGGACACTAAAACGGCCTCTCAAGACGCTCCAGTATCTTTTCCGCAAAGGCCCAGACCTTTTTCTTGTCCATCCAGGTCTTATAGGGTATGGGAGTCTCTTGGCCGTAAAGCATCTTGTAGAACCGCTTAAGTCCTTCTGTATCCCCGGCATCCAGCTTGTCCGGGTTTATCTCCCCGCCCAGGAGTCCGGCATGGATCGGGGGTTTTGGCAGGCTCTTAATCAAAGGCAGGATATAGTTCCATCCGCCGTGGACCTTTCCCTGCACAAAAACCCCTGTTGTGTCCATGGCGACTCCAAAGACCACGGTCTTTTTGCCTTTCAGCGCATCCTTGAAGCGGTTCACATATTCCTGCACTGAGGGCAATACGTGGTGGTTGTAGATACCAGAACCCAGGATGACAATATCTGCATCTGCCGGGTCCGGCATGGATTCAGCCTTATCCACAAGGCAATCGCCGCCCAGTCTTTCCTCCAGCCATCTTCCGATTTCTAGGGTGGAACCATACTTGCTCGCACATACGATTAAGGTTTTCATGATTGTCCTCCAATACAACAAAACTTGCTGGATTTATAGTGCCATGGAACCAGGCCGCGCATCTTCCTGATGATAGTGCTGAAAGTAATCAATAAGTGCCTGGGCCAGGTTGACATTCCAGAACTCCCCTGCCACTGTGAGCTCAATCCACCCTTCCCCCGGACGCCGTATCAGGCCAGCCTGCTCCCATTGCTTAAGGAGCGGGGAAAAGACTGCCTCTAAGTCAAAACCGTGCTTTTCTCCAAGGGCAGTGAGATTCACTCTGCCACTTTCCATCTGTCCAACAAGGTTTCTAAAAAGAGGGGAGTGAACAGGCAGGAGAATGGCCGTGGCCACTGGTTTTTCCCCTGCGTTGACATGTCTGTAGTAGGCCTTCAGATTTCCCTCCTGGAAGAAATAGTGGCCGTGAAGGCGCCCTCCTGCACCACAGCCCAGTGGGATGCAGGTGGCCCCGTAGCGGATAAAGGTATTGTAACGATTGCGCTCCCTGGGAGTGCGGCCCCAATGGGACATGGAGAGACGCCTGAAACGAGCCGCGGTCATCATCTCCCTGCCCTTTAAAAACATCTCTGCCTGGGTAGGGATATCGGCAGGGGGCGGGAGCTTACCTTGATCTACAGCCCGGCTCAAAGGGCTGCCCTTAAATACGTTCAACTGGTAGAGATCGGCGCCGTCCAGCCTTGTCTCTTCAATCAGGGTCCTCAAGTCATCTTCCCAGATAGCCATGGTCTGGCCTGGAAGCCCGTAAATGAGGTCAATAATTACAGCCCCATTGTCCAGGTCAGTCAAGGTGGTGAGCATTTTCAGGACCTCTGCCCTGTCCGCTATACGTCCGACGTCCTGCCGGACCTTGGTATTAAAGCTTTGGACACCGATGGAAAAACGATTGGCACCTCCGGCCACGCAAGCGCGCATCTTGTCCTGCCCAAAGTCGGCCACCCTGCCTTCCACAGTGATTTCGCAGTCTTTGGCCAGGGGGAACAGGCGGCAAACAGCCTCGATCAGCCGCTTGAGATCCCGTGCATCCAAAGCAGTAGGTGTCCCGCCTCCCAGATAGACTGCATGTATGGGGTAGCTGATCACGGCCGGAAGTCCCGAGACCTGTTCTATCTCCTTGAGGAGGGCATCAGTGTAACGGGTGCTGTCGCCCCGGCGCAAGGTATGCATGAAGAAGCCGCAATAAAGACACCGGCTTTGGCAGAAGGGGATGTGGATATAGACTGTCCTTCGAGGCGAATTGTCAGGCTTAACGCAAAGTGCCTGCCAGGCAGGCAAGGCCTCTTCAGCAGGAAGCGGTTGTCCCCCGGCCCCTGCATGAACTGCGATCTTGCGATCAAAGGCGTATTTCAGTGGGTCCACCCCTTCTTTGGCAAAGAATCTGTTCCGTCTTCCCATGAGATTTCTTTTGGCGTCTTTAAGGAGTTCAGGGGTGATGATCTTCCGCCCCAGTGACCGGGCATAAGCCTCTACTCCCTTTTTGGCCATGGGCCTCACAAAAGGCGGTACTGCCTCAAAGGCCTTTTTTGCCTCTTCTGTCCATTTCATAGATACTGTTTCCTGTTTTCAGTTCGTGTGTTCCGTGAAATCCTTGGCCGACACTGGGGAAAAAGTTCCAGTCAGCGTAATGGGTCTTATATTTATCATAGCCATGATTACACTGCAAAAAGCCCGAGATGCAAGGCGCGAAATTTTCCAGGAATGAGCGGGGAATTCAACCCTGAATAATTAAAGCCAAGACCAGGAAGACTCAGCATGGTGAACTGTCGCGGGCAGCTTGATGCTGAAAAACTTTAGACTCTTTGCGGCTAAATCGAAAAAGTGTAAGCTACTTTTGTGCCTTTTTAAAGGATGCTGGGAATTCGATATTTTTGTCATTGTTTCGAATTTCGTGTTTCGGATTTCGGATTTGACCGAAAAGACAGAGGTTTTCGGCCAAGCACTAATCACGGATAATGCTTATAATCAGGTCAATTACATTAAACTACCTCAGGTCTAGAGTTGCCTTTTTTGTCGCTTTCTGGCTTGGTTTTGTATTTCTGGCTCCCCATGTTGCGCTCGGCCTCCGGCCGGATGAGATTCTGGTTGTAGCCAACAAGGAAAGTGCCAGTGGTTCTGATCTTGCCGACTACTATATGAAAAGACGCAATATTCCACGATCCAATTTGCTCCTGGTCTCCCTCCCGACATGGGATGCCTGTTCAAGAGAGGTATATGAAAAGGGACTTGCGCAACCGATCAGGGAATTTATTCAATCTAACGAACAGTCTCTTGACATTCGTTGCATACTCCTTACATACGAGATTCCCTTACGCGTCCAGGCGTCTCCTATGAACGGGGCTGAGCGTCTGGAGTATCCTGCAATAAAGAAAAAACACGCCGCATTGGAAAATCTGTTGGCCGAAAAGGCCGTCAGGGTCTTCCGAAGACAGAAACACAAGAAACCGCAACGGCAATGGAATGAAGGTTTTCAAATGATCTCGCCCAGTGACGAGCTTGCAGCCGTGGATTCCGAGCTCACTCTGGTCCTTAAAAAAGCAGTCCCCCGATCCGGGTGGATCATCAATCCCCTTTACGTGGGTTATCATTCCGAAAAAAAAGAGTATCAGCCATCCGACGTTATGATGGTCGCCCGCCTTGATGGTCCCGACCCTATGACAGTCCGTCGTATGATTGATGACACGCTATATGCGGAGAACAACGGCCTTCGTGGTGTTGTATATTTTGATTGCCGTTATCCGAAACTGCCTTTACAGGATCTTTCGGCATACGAGTATTGTGATTGGTCGCTGCGCAGGGCCGCAAGGTTTGTCAGGTCCCAGGGGTGTCTGGAGGTGGTTATTGACACGAAGTCAGAGCTCTTCCCAAAGGACTCATGTCCCCAGGCGGCCCTGTACTGTGGTTGGTACAGCCTGATGCATTACGTGGATGCATTTACCTGGATGCGTGGCGCTGTGGCGTATCATATAGCCAGCGGCGAGTGCCTGACGCTGCGGGGGCATGGAAAGGGCTGGTGCAAAATGCTTTTGAAAGATGGGGTGGCTGCAACGATAGGTCCTGTTGCCGAGCCCTATCTCCAGGCATTTCCACTACCGGAGACCTTTTTTCGTTTTCTCTTTAGTAAACATCTCACCTTAGTTGAGGCGTATTTTCTAAGTTGCCCGGTGCTCTCCTGGCAAATGATACTGATAGGTGATCCCCTCTATAGGCCCTTTGCTACAGGACACCCTGTAAAATAGTCCGTTTGATATGGGGAACCTCTGGGTTTAAATCATTTAAGTTTTTTCCACAAACAGTCCGACAACTCAAAAAGACAAGTAAGACATTATTTCCGGGTTGCAGGGAAAAATGTGTGACGAAACCGCAAGAGGCGGTCTGTTGAAATCATAAGAGTAGGATTCCATGAAATCCAAGATTAGACATGTATTAATCCAAGGCCTATTCATAATAAATTTTTTACTTGTCTTTGGATTATTCAATGTCAATGCATCATCAGATATTCCAAGGAGGATTTTTATTCTGCACAGTTATGAGGCCGGCCATATCTGCGGCCAACCGCAACATGACGGTGTTATTGCAGCGCTGAAAAAGGCTGGATTCAATAAAAAAGAAGGCCTCGAAATCGAAGCGTACTATATGGACACCAAACGAAAAAACAACACTCCGAAACTCATGATGGTGCAGACTCGCAAAGCTTTGAAAAAGATCCGCTCTTTTAGTCCGCAGGTCCTTGTAACGTTAGATGACAATGCCTTTCGCACCGTTGCCTTAGATCTGGTCGATTCACCAGTTCCTATAGTCTTCTCTGGAATGAACAGTCAGCCGGAACACTACAACCTAATTAAACCTTGCATCGATTCCAGGTCCCATCCAGGTCACAATATCACCGGTGTATATGAAAAACTTCACATTGTTGATGCTATCCGAGTTCACACAAAGCTCTTTCCAGGTCTAAAAAAGATCAGGATATTTACGGATCCATCCCGAACTGGTCAGGCGATCTCAAAACAGATCAAGATCGAGATCAAAGAAGGATCAATTGCCTGTGACTGGGAAGTGAAAATAACGAGGAACTGGGAAGAGTATCAAACAGAGATTTGCGCAACAAACATGGATTCAGATGTGGGCGCTATTTATCCTGCAGCCCTCCTGCTTAAAGACCGTAAAGGAAAGACCTATACATCCCCGGAAATCCTTGCCTGGACTGTTCAAAACTCAAAGAAACCTGAAATAGCCCTTAATTATGCATTCACCCGTTTGGGCCTGTTTGGAGGAGCAGCTGTGGACTTTTACTCCATGGGTTGCCAGGCCGGTCAAATGGTGGTCAGGATTCTCAGGGGAGAAGATCCAGGCAACATACCAATAGAAGAGGCCCGGAGATATGCCCTGGTATTTAATATAAAAAGGGCTGAACAACTTGGCATCAAAATCCCTTCAGACATTCTCATGGCCGCAGACGAGGTGGTTTTAGACAGTCCGTAGCTCACGGAGACCAAATGGCTTCAAAGAAAAGATTTTCAAGGTTTATTGCCTGGACCCTGGTTGTATTCCAAGGGGTATCCCTCACCCTGGTCGTGGGTATCCTCTATGCTACCCTCAGCAGTAGCATGGACCATGAGTTTTACAATAAGCTCCAGGTACAGGAAAAAGAAGTGAGCATGGCCCTTGGCGATCGCTTGAACCAGTTGGAAACACGCATTCGGGAAATCAGCTTGAACAATGCGGTTCGGGTAAGCCTTATGCTTGGAATGAAAAACCAGCTTCTGGAGCTTATGGTAAAGCAATACCCTTTTGCCAATGGGGCTTTCTTTTTTGTCCAAGAAAGGGATGGCTCTATGTTTATCCCGGAATTGCCGGGGAGTTTGATGGCCTTGAAACCATCTTTGCAAAAACTTTGTCAGAAAAACGATTTGCAAAAGATCGAATTCCAGAATTTCGGGGATGGTCTGTTTTTCTCGCTTTTTTCCATTCCCATCAACAGGAAGGACGATCGTCTGGGCACGGCCTATGTCGTGTATGACCTGTCTCAGGATACGCATTTTTTGCAACGAATTCTCGGGAAATCCCACTCCAAATTGCTTATTCAGACTCCAGGGCATCTTACGGATATACGTACAGACCGGAGCAAAACCCTCCCTGAAGGAATTCGGGATCTTGCAATAAACGGATCTGATCATCCCTTGACAGATCTGTTTCCTGACGAGAATCTTATTCCTTTGGAAATATTTCCCGGCCTTTTTTATGCAGCTTCCTCCGAACCCCTCCAGAAGGAAAAGTCGTCGCTGATCTTTAAACTCGTTTTTCTCTGCGCTGCGATTTTTCTTTTGACCCTTCTGGTCTCCTTCCTGATCGCCCGAAAGGTGAGTAATCCTCTTGAGAGTATGGCCAATCAAGCTTTGGAGATCGCCAGAGAACCTTCAAGCCCTTCCCTACAGCTTCAAGAGGAAAAACTTGAGTATGTTGAGTTTCGTAACCTGGCCCATGCGTTCAATCAAGTCCTAATAAGCCTTTTGGAGACCCAAGAGAAATTGCGAAGAAGGGCAAAGGAATTTGATGCCTCAGAAAAGAGATACCGAAGCCTTGTGGAGACAAGCCCTATCGGAATCCTTTCCACGGATAAGGACTGGAAGATCATCTTTGCCAATCAGACCCTGGAAGAAATTACGGATTACAGCCAGGCGGATCTTTGTTCAATGAATTTTTGGGACATGGTCAGCGCAGATGAACAGGACAGGATGCGCCAAGCAGGAGAGAACTATTTAAGGCAAGGCACGCAGAAAGGCTGGGAGATCCGTTGGATCCGTAAAGATGGCCAGCCTATCTGGGTAGAGCTCCAGGCTACACGAATCGAGGAAGAGGGAAAACAGGCAATCCTGGTGAATGTGATGGATGTCACGGAGCAAAAGCGGGCGTGGGAAGAAAAAAAGGAACTCCAAACCCAGCTCCAACATGTACAGAAGATGGAAGCCATCGGAACTTTGGCCGGTGGTATTGCCCACGACTTCAACAATATCCTCCTTCCTATCATCGGATATACTGAGATGGCTATAACCGATGTGTCTCAAGACAGCCTGATCCGAAAAAACCTGGCAGAAGTCCTCAAGGCAGCGGAACTCGCAAAGGGTCTGGTCCGGCAGATTCTCACATTCAGCCGTCTGAGTGAAAAAGAACGTAAGCCACTGATGATGCAACCCATCATAAAAGAATCGCTCAAACTGCTGAGGGCATCATTACCATCCACCATTGAGATCCGTCAGAACATAGACAACGAGTGTGGCGCCATCCTGGCTGACCCTACACAGATCTATCAGGTGATGATGAACCTCTGTACCAACGCCTATCATGCCATGCGCGAAAAAGGCGGGATATTGGAAGTGACTCTGACGGAGGTGGATATTGATTCTCCTGATTTAATCCCCAATCTGGATCTGAACCCGGGGCAATACCTGAAACTCGCCGTGAGTGATACGGGCCATGGCATGGACCGCACTGTCGTGGAACGGATCTTTGACCCTTATTTCACCACCAAGGGCCTGGGTGAGGGTACAGGACTGGGTCTTTCCGTGGTACACGGGATTATCAGGAGCCATGATGGACATATCACTGTTTATAGTGAGCTTGGTGAGGGGACTACATTTTATATCTATCTACCCCGAATCGACGTCGATGCGAAGGTGCCTGAAGCCATATCCACCGAGCCGGCTCCAAAGGGTGAAGAATATATCCTGTTCGTGGATGACGATGAGCAGATCGTTAATGTGGTGCAACAGATTTTAGAGCGACTCGGCTACCATGTTGCTGCGCGGACAAGCAGCGTTGAGGCACTGGAGACGTTCCAGACGCAACCCGAAAAGTATGATCTGGTGATAACCGACCTGACCATGCCGAACATGACAGGCGCTGAGTTGGCTAAGAGGCTTATTGACATCAGGCCCGACATCCCGATTATCCTTTGCACTGGATTCAGCGAGGCGATCTCAGAAGAAAAGGCCAAGGCGATCGGCATTCGGGAGTATGTTATGAAGCCTATTACTATGCATGACCTCGCCATGAGCATCCGGAAAGCACTGAATAAAGACAAAGGTTGAAAAAGATCGCTCATGCGGATACAGGGCACGGTTCCAGGCCGGTGACGGAGTTCACTCGGGCAGGTTTCATATAGGTGATCCGGCTCTTTTTGGAAGACATGATTCCATTGAATTTATAAACAAAATAAATTTCATCCAGCAATATTCCCACAAAAAATGCAATAGAAGCCCAAAATCCAATATAAACAATATCAGCCTGGAAAGAAATGCAGTTGATCCATAAGAAGATATTGGGTGTAGAATGCGTTATATAAATGTCGGTAGCCTGTGGGGCATCTTTTTTACTAAATTTACTGGCAGAGTAGGCAAAAATTTTAATTAATAAAAGCATTGAACACACTGTTATCCCTTGCGTAAGAAAGAGGGTTGAATTTTCTAAGTTTCCTAATATTAGATCAAATATGTTGGTCGGAGTAAAACGGTATGTGCTTATAAAAGATACCAGGACGATTGAAAGTATGCCGAGCCATTTCCAGTGTTCGGCAAATTTACTACTCTCAACCGGCTTTCTTATCCGGATAGATTGAGCTATACATGTAGGCACAATCATGGAAATAACCATAACAGCAAGAAAGGGCATAAATAAAGTATAGAATGAAATGTCACCAAAACACAAGAGCCCGGCTATAACCAAAGGAGACAAGAGAGAGAGTAAAAACGTTTTTTCAATAGCCAGGTACAAACTCCCACCCCAAAGCAGAGAGAGTATGGGCGCTGTAAATGCCGGTGGCATAAGAAAAAGTATTGCCAAATTTGATGTTACATTGTCTTTCATTAATAGAAACAAGCTTCCGGCTAATGCAAACTTTAAGCACCAGAGAAACAAGAATCGCCTTTTTAAATTAAAAGAATTCATTATAGAATTCGTGTTTAAGCCAAGTGTAATAAAGAAAGTACTAACACCAAGAAGTAGGCTTGTTATTATCAAAAAAGCAAAACTATTTAAAGGAAGGCCAATGGCAACTTTTGCTAAAATGCCAAAAAGGGCGGCTGCAATGATTATCCAGGAAGAATGATAAGTAAGACGATCGGAAACCTCTTTCAAGAGCTTTGATTCAGACTTTATATAACTCACTAAATCCTTTTCGCTCATTGGCTTGGCATTTGGAAGTCGAAAATCAAAGTAATCATCCACCTTAAGCTCAGCTAAAATCAAGGCAAACATCTCAATAATATACTTATGGCACACAACCAGAATCGATTTTCCTGATTTAACTTTTGGGAGTAATACTTTGTAATAGTATTTGTGAACCCTGTTATACATATTCTTAAAGGTTTCTCCAGAGTCTGGAAATTCAAGTGGAGAATGGAGCTTTCTTTCATAACCTCTGTAACCGAAGGATTTCTTGAGTAAATTTTTATTCATTTTTGCAAATATGCCAAAGTCTCTTTCTCTTACTTCCGGAGATTCGATAAACGGGATGTTTTCCTGTCCTGATTCTCTTAATGCAAATAAGGCCGTTATTTTGGTTCGAGTAAGATCGGAAGTGTGAACTTCGTCAAACTTAAGTCCCTTTTTCAGTATCATTCGTCCTGCTTCTTTTGCTTGCTTCTTACCAAGATCAGAGAGCGGGACATCAATACCTCCGGCAAGGTAGTTTTGCTCGTTTGCATGTGTCTCTCCGTGTCTTATGAAATATATCGAGCCTTTCATTGCACCACATCCTTTTTAATTTTTTTCAATATTTGGGGGAGGTTTGGAACTAGAACTCAAATAGCAATGAATGTGCCAGCTCTCGCGTCACGTATGCAAGGACATGGGACGTTTAAAATATACTGGAATATCAGATAATTAAACTTTTTCAACAAGTGGTAGTTTAAAATATTATCTGTGTGAATTATGAGAAGGTAGAAAATGGGGCGCTTTTCTTTAAAAAAATTTAATAGCTTAAAAAATTTTAATAGCAAAAAAATAACCGTGATGAACGGCTTGAAATTGGAAATTGGAAATTAGGAAAAGATGGAACGAGTTTACGAGTTGGATGTTTACAAACTGGCATAAGAGTTATCAGATATGGTCTGGACAGTACAAAAGCATGAAGGCCAAATTTCCAATTTCCATTTTCTAATTTCACCGTTCCATGAACGGTTACCCTATTTGGAAAACACCTGCAAATTAACAGCTAATCGCTAATCGCTAACAGCTAAAGGCTATTCGCTCAATTAATCATAGGAACAGTAACTATTCAGGTTGAAGGTTGAAGACTGAAGACTGAAGTATTTCAACCATCTCGCAACGCTCGAACGCCCTAAGTTTCGTCCCTAACAGTTTTCAGTTTTCAGTCTATCCACCTAATTTTATGTGATCACGCATGATTTGT
>JAUWGF010000088.1:0-7134 GCA_030606515.1 Deltaproteobacteria bacterium
GCTTGAGGCCCTTTCCGGCGTAGATGATACCATAATGGAAAAGTACCTGGATGAGGAAACCATAAGTGACCAGGAATTACACGAGGCCATCAGGCGGGCCTGCATCGGACTTCAGTGTGTTCCTGTTTTTTGCGGCTCTGCACTTAAAAACAAGGGAGTACAACCTGTACTGGACGGCATAATCAGATATCTGCCGAGTCCTCTGGATGTGCCACCGGTAAAAGGCATAAATCCTGTTTCAGACGATGTTGAAAAACGTTTCAGTCAAGACAATGACCCGCTTGCTGCTCTTGCTTTTAAAGTCCAGATGGACCAGGGGCGCAAGATGACCTATGTGCGTGTCTATTCCGGAAAAATAAGGGCGGGAGATGAGGTGTGGAACCCTGGGAAAAGGCTTAAGGAAAAGGCCGCCAGGATCTTGCAGATGCATGCCAACAAGAGAGAAAGGATAAAAGAGGCCGGAGCAGGTAACATAGTGGCTGTTATGGGTCTTAAGCATACTTCAACAGGAGACACACTTTGTGATCAGAAACATCCTATACTTCTTGAGCCCATTGAGACCTACCAGCCTGTGATCTCTGTCGCTGTGGAGCCCAAGACTATAGGACATCAAGAAAAAATAGATTCGGCTCTCAATAAGTTGTCTGAGGAAGATCCTACCTTCAAGGTCAAATTTGATGAAGAGACCGGCCAGACAATTATCTCCGGCATGGGAGAGCTGCATCTGGAAATCCTGGTCCACAGGCTGCTTAGAGAATTTAATGCCTTTGTAACAGTGGGTAAACCTCAAGTGGTCTATCGGGAGACTATCCAGAAGTCCGTTACGATAGAAGAGCGATTCGACCGTGAGATAGGCGGCGGACGTCAGACAGCTACTGTAGTCATCCAGGTCTCTCCCAGAGAAAGGGGAGATGCCAATCGTGTGGTCAGTAAGCTTGAGCCTGAATGCCTGCCCGAGGGTTACGAAGCTCTTATTTTGGAAACATTAGAGCAGAGACTCGAAAGCGGTGTTTTAAAGGGTTTTCCCATAATAGATGTTAAGGTAGTATTAAAAGATGCTGTCTTTGAAGAAGGTCTTTCTACTGATGTGTCTTTCAGGGCCGCAGCTTCTATAGGGCTGCAACGGGCCTGTGAACAGGCTGGTCCGGTGCTCCTTGAACCCATTATGGGTTTGGAAGTGTTGGTACCGGAATTATTTATGGGTGATGTAATCGGGGATTTAAACAGTCGTCATGGCAGAGTCGAACAGATTGAGCCGAGGGGACCAATCCAGGTTATTAAGGCAATTGCTCCACTTTCCAGAATGTTTGGCTATTCTACAAAACTCCGGTCCATATCCCAGGGCAGAGGTACCTTTACCATGGTATTTTCCCATTATGATCCTGTCTCTTGATGGGCAGTATATCTTTTTTACACTTTTGCATTTTTGATTTGACAAGAAGCCTAAATAGTACAAATATTTATATGTATTTTTACTCACTTGTTAAACTATCTATGGAGGCAAGGATATGAAAAAGATGCGGATTTTGAAGAATGAATGGCCGAGTTTTGTTAAAGATTTTAATCGTCAAAATCAGTTCAGAAGGGCCACCCTGAGCTTGGGAGAAGACACAGTGGTTGGCCAACCCGGTATGCCCCTGGTCGGCTTGGCCTATGATCCGGAGGAACGAAGAGTAGATATCTATTTGGGAGGTGCGAATACTGATAATTTGGCCCACTTGAGCCATGGTATCGAAGTACCCATGGCCCTTTATCTTATCACGGACGAAGAGGCCTCTAATCCGGTAATTGGAGTGCAGGTACAGGGACCTCCCGGGACAAGCATGGCCTATGTGATGTTTGAAGATGAGATACCGGAAAAAGCAAAATACCAGTGGATAGCCAACGTAGCCTATAGCCTCCATGAGATGAAAGGAGGAAAAGGTCATGGCGATGACCAGAAGGACTGGTATGAGGCCGAGAGGCTCATAAATGAGACTATCATACCTTTTGTGGAGTAGTCTCTGTTCAGAAGCCCGTAGACTATGGAATTTTTAAAAGACAGTTTTAAAGAATCAAGCGCTGCTCTTGATAAAGCAAGGCCGGCGGATGAGACCCTGAAATGGGTCTGGAACCGGTTTAACAGCCTGGGAATGCCTATTCTTCAGGATACCGAACGCGTAGACAAAGGCAGGCTGGGAATACCGGTATATGTAAGCAGGTATAGCCCGTCTGTCAGCCGTCTGACCGGTACGCCCAGGCAAATGGGTAAGGGTGCTACTCCCGCTCAGGCAGAGGCAAGTGCTGTGATGGAGCTGGTAGAACGCTTCAGCCTTTTTAACTTCGTGAAAGAAAGGGAACACCGGACTTGCAGGCGCATGGATCTTGAGGCCGGCGCAGTACCTCTGGAAGACATGCTTAAGGCACTGCACCTCAAATACCATGATGAAGAGGCTATCTCAAAGGCCGGCAGGTTGATTGAGACCCTGACTTTTGATTGGGTAAAGGCTTTTTGTCCCACAGGCGGAGGGGAGTTCTTGCTCCCTTTCTCGTGGTTTTGGCCTTTAAACGAGTATAATGGCTCAGCTTCCGGGAATTCATTTGAAGAAGCAGCCGTCCAGGCCCTTTCAGAGGTAGTTGAACGTCATGTCTGTTCCATCATTACCCATAAAAAGCTGTCTACTCCGACCATAGAGCTCAATTCCATCAAAGATCCTGTTGCCAGAGAACTTTTGACAAAATTCCAGGGCCTGAATATAGAGCTGGTGCTGAAAGATTTTTCTCTTGATCTCGGTATCCCGACAGTTGGAGCCATTGCCTGGGATCCATCGACCTTTCCATCCAGGAGCGAAATAGTATACACTGCCGGGACAGCTCCTGATCCTCAGCGGGCGGTAATAAGGGCACTTACAGAGGTGGCGCAACTGGCTGGAGACTTCGATAGAGAAGGTGAATATGTAGAGAGCGGACTTCCTAAATTTTCGAGCCTGGATGAGGCCTCATATGTGCTTGATAAACCTTTTCAAGTCTCTGTAGAATCGATGCCGAATTGTAGTTCAGAAAACTTCAGGCTCGAGGTTGAAGGGCTGTGCAAGGCCCTGGCAGATGTCGGCTTGAAGGCATATCTGGTTGATATCACACACCCTGAGTTGGCTGTTCCTGCAGTATATGCAGTGATCCCTGGAAATCACTTCAGGGACCGTACCAGAAATCTTGATGTGGCATTCCATTGTGCCCGTCTTGTTGACTCGATAGAACATCCACAAAAGGCACTTTCTATCCTGACCACCATAGACGATCTGTACTCAGAACGGTACGATACAGCTTTTTATACCGGGCATGCACATGAACAGCTTGGGGATTATGCAGAGGCGCTTAAATGGTACAACAGGGCATTTCTGCTCAATCCTGCCCCTGAGGAAGTAGCAAGCATCTATTGCCACCGTGGGGTGTGCTATAAGGAATTGGAGGATTTCACCAAGGCAATAGAGGAGCTTGATCGTGCCAGGGACTCGAATCCGGAACTCAAGGAAATACATAATCTTCTGGGATACTGCTTTTATCGTGCAGGAGAACACGTCAAGGCCATAGAGGCCTTTGAGCAGGCGATATCCATCGATCCTGGATCTGCAATTGATTATGCCAATATAGCCAGCAACCTCCAAAAATTGGACATGAAGGATGCGGCAATCAGGTGGTATGAGATGGCCCTTGAGTTAGATCCGGACCTCAGTTGGGCCAGAGATAAGATGCAGGAGCTTCAGGCTCTCTCTTAGGATTTATTTATATCTGGGAGATGCCCAAGCATATTTTGGGATGTAACTATCTTTAATCAGGGAGAAATATCGTATAAAAATTTTTCGGCGGAGGAGTCTGGTTTTCTTGACAAAAAATTTATGTTATAGTATGCATTCACTATTTCAAAGCATGGAGATGCCTTGCTGCTTGTAATCATAATCATGCAAACTAATTCTTTAAGGAGGACGATATGGCAGATCTTGAATTTGGAGGAACGACATACGACATTGACGAAGACGGTTTTCTTTTGGGGGGAATCGATGCATGGGACCGTAATTGGATGGACTATGTGAAATCAACAGAGGGTATTGAGGAAATAACCGAAGAACACTGGGCGCTTGTAAATGTACTTCAGGAATACTTCAAGAAGAACGGTATTGCACCCATGGTACGTATCCTCTCGAAGGCAACCGGTTTTCCCTTAAAGAAAGTCTATGAACTATTCCCGTCCGGCCCTGGTAAGGGAGCCTGTAAGATGGCTGGCCTTCCGAAGCCGACGGGTTGTGTCTAGGTCTTTAATCCTTTCGCCGTAAGGCGAGCTAGACTGACTGATAAGCCCTTACTTAAAGGTGAGGGCTTTTTTTATTGAGTTTTCCGGGATTCTGCTGTGTCTAATCATTTTGGTGAAACCCTTCATTACGCAATAATCGTCGGGCTTTTAATTTGTTGCGTCCTTTTGCAGGCTGCTCAATGTTATTCGAAGTCATCTCCCATATGTTCATACGATCAACTGCTGAAAGACTTCGCTCCGCTATCCGCTACAGTTGCTGGAGTTTCCGGATACTCCTTGATACTGGACAAGGGGAAGGTCCATGGTGTCAATGCAGGGGATCTTTTTGAGGTATATGGCAAAGGGACCCCGGTTCTCGACCCTGATGACAGTGAGATAATTGGTTATATTAAGAAACCGCTGGCCACCATTCGAGTAACTCAACCTGAAGATAGCAAGTCTGTATGCGAAGTAGTAACTGCCCAGGGACCCCTGAGTGTCGGACAGCCGGCAATGCGGTACAGTGACATGGCAGCGGCCTTTGTGGCCGGATCAGATCTCGGCTCGGCCCACGAGTTTCGCCAGGACTTAGAGCATGCCTTTCCGGATCTTATTTGGCTGGATCCCTCTGATGTCCCTTCTGATGTGCTGGATCCTCAGTCAATGAAGACATTGGGTATTGTTTTACTTTTTGTTTTAGAGCAGGATGGGTTGAAAGTTTATGGCCCTGATCCGGCTCTTTTACATGAGTATCCTGTTTTTAGAGCAAGTGGTGCTGAAAGACAGAAGTACAGTACAGACACCTTTGAAGAAGTAGATTATGTGGAACACCGGTATGATACCGGAGACCGAAAATTCAAGACACACCTCAAGTCCTTTGATTTGGGCAAAGCGCGACTTGTGGGACGTCTACCGGAAAACGCTATTCAGGTTGATATCCTTGACCTCAATGGAGACGGTGAGCTTGAGATAGTCTATCTTTTGCCATCAGGTCTATATGTTGGCCATTATGGAAGTCCGGGAGAACTTGCCTCTTACCGGTTTTGCGGCCCTGGACGTCTGGTTGGTTTTTCCGCAGTAAAAACTCATGGATGGATAGTGTTAAATGCCCTGCTGGATGGAGCAGGAATGCGCTCAATGTTGTTAAGTTACCAGGATTTTACACTAAGCCTGATAGAGAATGATATTAATTTGTGGCTTGGCTTTGTAGATAGGGACGGAGATGGTTTAAAGGAGTCACTTCTGGGGCAGAGTTTCGATGCTGATGTTATGTTTGGGGCAAAGGTCTATCTTATGGAACCCGGTCATGAGGGCCTTAAATACAGGCACCGCATCGCAAGCCAAAAGAATTTTTCTGTAATCAGATCAAACTGGTCAGACCTGAATGGAAATGGCAATCCGGAACTCTGTACAATTGACTATAGCGGCAAACTTTGTGTCTATGAAATGGAGCGATTGCTTTGGTCGTCTTCAAATCGGGTTTCCCCGCAGTTACCGGAAGGTGGTTTCCCAAAATGGTTTATTTCTGCTGACGTGGATGGAAATGGTCTGCCGGAACTGTTGTTCCCCGGAGTGCCCAGGGAAGAAAGCACGCTGGCAGGGGACTGGCTTATGCTTCTTGGGTGGGAAGATGGGAAATACATCCTTAAATCAATGATGCAGCCAGTTGAGGCAAGCATATGCGGTCTTGTTGCGGTTCAAGATCAATTGATAACAGGAATTGCCCGGCCGGCTCAAAAGCTTGATGGAAAAGGTGAGAGCTTTTTGTATTCGCTTGGCCGATTCGGCGTGAGCACTGACTAATGTGGTAACCGTTCACTGATTCAATGGTTCAACGGTTCAGAGTTTACTGAAAATCTAAACCGTTTATGGACTTAACGAAGGCTTCTTCCATGGCCTTTATTCGCTCTTGATATTCCGGCCCGGAGATTTTGGCTCCTTTTAGGCCTCCTCTAAGGTTTATTTCACCAAAATAAGTGGTCCCGTCCGTGGTAACCATGAGGTCTATGTGAGCATTGGGGAATTTTCCCCGCTCCATTACACTCCGGCAGAGATCCCATTGATCAGATGAAAGCTTGTGCTCACCGCTATTTCCGCCGCAGAACATGTTGTTGCGAAATGAGTGGGGGTTGCTCCGCCAATAGACCTCGGAATAATCTCCTATTATTACGACCCTCACATCGATCGCCGTCTCTACAAAAGGTTGTACGACAAAAGGATAGTCAAGAGAGCCAAAACATACCTGATTATAAGCGTCTTCAATTGATGACCACAGGTGTATGCCCAGGCCGCAATTAAAACGATTCTGTTTTGTGACCACTGGTCCGATTTTTTCCCGCCCATAGGTATTTATTTGTTTGATCATGTCGTGGCGGTCCCTAGCCACAAAGGTATGAGGTACCATCCACTCTTTATAGACCATGGTCTGCAGGCACTTTGACCTGCTAAGTTGCTGGGCTAGTGCCGGAGGAAATAGCCGGATACCGCGCTCTACAAGATCCAGGAACAGGACTTGCTCTGTGGGCTTGATGTTTAATAGTCCGACCACTGTGTCTCCGGGCCCCAGCTCTGAAAGATGTGTTCTGAAAGAGCGGTTGTCTGTGAGGATAAGTGGAGGGCGATTAGGATTCAAAAAAGCATCTCCAGGAACCTGTTATGGAATTCGCTTAGATCTGCTTGGCACTCCCCGCAGTAAAGTTTTACTTCTCCCAGAATTCTGGAATCATCGCTAAGGGGAGTAAAGCTTCCGTCGGCGTTTTGGACATACCGCGTAGTGAGCTTAACTTCCTCTGCTATTTGGTAAAAATTCCATTCGTTTCCGCAGTGTGGACAAATTATACGGCGACCCAGGTGTGGGTTTACTTGGG
>JAUWGF010000086.1:0-7303 GCA_030606515.1 Deltaproteobacteria bacterium
GGTCCACTTCGCAGAGCATGTCATACTGCATACCTGACCGGCACTTGAGTTGGACCCGATCCCCGTTGATCTCTGTCTCAATCTCCTCGCAACAGGCCAGTAGCGACCCAAGAACGGGGTGTTGTTCTTTAACAAAATCTACAAAATCAGTCCACATCTCCAGGGTGCATTCTTTGGCCGTCAGGGTAACAGAATCGGTTTCAGGAGCTGCACTTATCTCTTCCGGAGGTTGTTCAGAAAAATTTTCCTTCTCTGTTCGTCCTGAGGATAGAAGCTTATCTACTTTTCCCAGGAGGTCATCTATCCCCACAACCTCTTTCATACCACACAGCCGGATCACCAGCATTTCAAGAGAGAGCTTGGGAGTGGTGCTCCTGTATATTGCCTCCTGTCCCTTCATCAAGGCGTCCAGCACCTGAAAAAGGCTATGGGCAGTATACTTTGAAATGACGGAAGAACACTCATCTACATCTTCCCTGCTCAAGTCCATCAAAGATACTGCCCTCTCCGGACCAAGGTTTTTCAGCACCACAAGGTTCCTGAAAAAAAATACCAGGTCTGTAGTAAATTTCTGGATGTTTCCCCCAAAGCTGTAGATATCGTCAATAAGCCTGAGGGCCTTGGCTACATCATTTTCAAGGATAGCAACGGCAAGCTCCTCGAGCACCCGGGTCCCCACAACACCAAGGACCTCACAAACCTCTTTCAGTGAAGTCGCACCATAAGCAGCCACCTGGTCGAGAAGGCTCAGGCTGTCCCTTACGCTGCCCTCAGCCTCTCTTGCCAACAAGAGCATTGCGTCCTGCTGGAGGCCCATGCCCTCTGCCTGGACTATCTTGCCCAGGTGATCCGCCAACTCCGCAGTACCCAGTCTGCGGAATTCATAATGCTGACACCTCGAATGTATGGTGGCTGGGATTTTCTCCGGTTCAGTGGTTGCAAATATGAAGTACACATGAGAGGGGGGTTCTTCCAAGGTCTTTAAAAGGGCGTTAAAGGCTTCCTTGGTCAGCATGTGTACTTCGTCGATAATATAGATCCTGTGCCTGCAACGAGTTGGAAGAAACTGTATATTTTCCCTCAGTTGACGGATCTCATCAATACCACGGTTAGAAGCCCCGTCTATCTCCTGTACGTCAATAGAAGATCCGGCAGTTATTTCCCTGCACACTCCACACTTATTACATGGATCAGGGGCCGGACCGCACTCACAATTCACGGCCTTTGCCAGTATCCTGGCCACGGAAGTCTTGCCGACCCCTCTTGGCCCGCTGAAGAGCAGAGCATGGGCAAGACAGTCGTTTCTTAGCGCATTTTGAAGGGTCTTGGTCACGTGTGACTGACCAATTACATCTCCAAATGTCTGGGGGCGCCATTTTCTGGCAAGGACTAAATAGGACATGAATTAAGATAAGTTGCTCTCTGGAAAAAAATGATAGCCAGGCACCCCTGCGACACACGAAGGGCCCTACTGCCGTTGCTTCCTTCCGGACCTGGCGGGGTTCGCAGGGTTTCGTTGCGCAGGACCCGGCTATCAAACTGTTGTATTCTTAAAATATATCTGGCGGAGAGGGTGGGATTCGAACCCACGGTACACCTTTTGGGCGTACACACGATTTCCAGTCGGGCCCCTTCGGCCTCTCGGGCACCTCTCCACATCAACTCCCAACCATGGCTCCTCATAGCTGAACCGACATACCTATACTATTATGAGCCTTTGCAAGTCAATATTGATTTCGCTGAAAATACTTCATCTGCGGCGTTGCATAAGAGCTGAAAGCCTGCATTATCCCCATTCAAATCACCCAATCACTAAATCACTAAATCACCAAATTCCCTGGCGGAGAGGGTGGGATTCGAACCCACGTTACGCCTTTTGGACGTATAGACGATTTCGAGTCGCCCCCGTTATGACCACTTCGGTACCTCTCCGTAACTCAAATTTACTTACGCCTTTTCTGAAAAAAGGCTTGGATCAGCGATCGGCACTCCTCTGCGAGTATGCCTTGGCTCACCTCCAGATGGTGGTTCAACCTTGAGTCTTGAACAATATTATAAAGCGTACCACACGCACCAGTCTTAGGATCCTGGGCACCGTAAACCAGCCGCTTTATCCGGGCAAGGACCATGGCCCCGGCACACATGAAACACGGTTCTATTGTAACATACAGAGTAGTGCCGGTCAGCCTATAGCTGCCGACTTTTTTTGCACCTTGTCTCAAGACCAGAATTTCGGCATGCGCCGTAGGATCGCACTGTTTCACGGGCATATTGCCAGCCTTGGCCAGTACTTGGCCCTTTTCATCAACAAGCACTGCGCCCACAGGCACCTCACCCTGCCTGGCTGCTACCCCGGCCTGCTCAAGGGCCAGCTCCATGTATTTCACATCATCAAGCATAACAGTGAATGGCTGAGCCTCCGTAGAAGACTAACGGCATACTACACGACAGAAAAAAGCAGGTGGTATGGACTAAACCTCTTTATTGGGTTTTGAGTTTTGCAAGCAGCTAGGAATTTAAGTGTCTGTCCTCCGGCAACAAGGGTTCCGGATCCACAAGCTCAAATCCGGCACTAACAAGAATAGAATGGACTGCACTTATGTTATAAGTCTGGACTCTGATATACACTATTACAGGGCTTTTTTCATCTTCGGTCAACTTGGTCCTGCTAAGTCTTGTAAAAGGAATTCCTTTTTGCTCAAGGATTTTGACTATCCTTGCCAGGACATTAGGCCTCCCATCGTCTCGTATGGTAACAAGTGAGCTACCCTTTTCTGCAAGTCCGAATATTCTTTTGTATGCCCTTATCAAGTCCCGCATGGAGAAAATCCCAACTATCACACCCTTTTCATCCAATACAGGTATTGCCCCAACCCTTTTCTTTTCCAGGAGCAGGAGCGCATCATCTATGGTTGAATGAGGAAGGAGGTTTACGAGATCAGTGCTCATGATCTCGCTGACCGGGGTCTTGAACACCTGTTCCAACTCGTTTCTCCTATCTTCTCCGGACAATACGGATGACGGGTAAGCAGACCTGATATCCCGGTCTGTCACCATTCCCACAAGGCGCCAGTCTTTGTCTATTACCGGCAAGTGACGAAAACGGTTAGAGCGCAGAATTTCACGGGCCTCAGAAATCAGTATATCCGGCTCCACAGTCAATGGGGCAGGAGTCATATGACGCAATATGTACATTCTAAGCTCCTTTCTAATCTATACAAACGGAAAGACCGGCAAGATAGGCTTCCACACTAGCCGGCAAAGCCTCAAGATGATAACCGCCTTCTAAAATGGACAAAACTTTTCCTTTACAATATCGTTCTGCCCAGAAGGCCATGAAAGTGCCAAGGTAACCATAGAGTTTAGTCGTATATGCAAGGCCTGACATGTCGTCCATTACATGGGCATCAAAGCCGGCAGCCACAATAATGGCTTCCGGCCTGAACTCTTTGACAGCTTCTCCTACACGCCCCTTCAAGGCATTAAGGATTGCCTCATCTCCTGAACCCGGAGGCAAAGGAATGTTCAAAGTTGCCCCCTCACCCGCCCCGGTTCCGGTTTCGTTTGAATAACCAGTCCCAGGGAAACTAAATGTAGGGTGCTCGTGTATACTGATGTAAAACACATCGGGATCTTGGTCGAAAATTTCCTGTATACCGTTTCCATGATGGGCATCCCAGTCAATAATAAGGATTCTCTCTTTACCGTAGAAATCTTTCCAGTACCTGGCGGCAATAGCTATGTTGTTAAGAAAACAGAAGCCGAGCGCTTGCGCTGTCTCTGCATGGTGTCCAGGAGGTCGAATGCAACAAAATACCAACTCCGATTCACCATTTTCAATAATATCTATCCCGCTCAGACATCCCCCTGCAGCCAGAAGTGCTATTTCATAGGAATCATATCCAAGACGGTTGTCCGGATGTCCAAAGAACTCGCGACCGGAAATACAGGTCCCTTCAAAGCTGGAGAGATAGTCCTCATCATGGACAGCCAGCACCCTATTCATTTCAGCCTTTCTTGGGGTTATCTTTTTTAAATATGGTGCCAAAGGACTGGACTCAAGACGTTTAAGTATTCCTTCCAGCCGAGCAGGAATCTCAGGATGAAGGGAATTTGCCGTATCGTGATCGAGGTATCTTGGATCTGTCACTAAGGCAATTGGACGAAAACGAGACACCTTATCCACCTTTCATCATTCTATCTACAGATATTTAACGGAACGTTGAAATTGGAAAATAGAAATTGGAAATTTGGTCTTCATGCTTTTGTACTGTTTCAGATGATCGTATTATATGATAAACTACAATGTTTTGAACCTTTTTGTTCCACTTACCCGAATTTCTACTTTCCAATTTCAAGTTTCAAGCCGTGAACGGCTACAATACGTTCAGTATCTGCAATTTGCCATACGTTCTGGAGCTGAATTGATTCTGTAATTACGGTTCGATCAAATAGTTGATCCCCTCCGGCCAAACACGCATAAAATCTCTATAGTTAAACGTTAGAAGGTGATCTGTACCAGCTCTTTGTGCAGATTTTGCGATTAGCGCATCATAAATGCTTCCGCCGCGCAATCCCAAGTTTGTCATTTTGCTAATCACTGAAATGTAGTCCGCTTGAGAGAGAGTTACAATTTTAGCTTGAGATTCTACATTTTCTACTATTAAATACTTGGCCGTTGCAGGTGAAATTTTTGGACTCAGGGGAAGCGTAGTCAAAACAGCATAGAGCTCCGCCAGTGTATGGCAGGCTACAAAAAAATCAAGCTCTTGTGCCTTTGCACGCTTGAGCCATGGCAAAGCGCGGCTATGCATAGGATGAGGCTCAACCATAGCGGCTACGAGGACAGAAGTGTCAAAAAGGGTTTTCACTATGATTCCCAGGCAGCAATCTTTCTCAGACGTGTTTGACGATGACTTTCTACTGCCCGGGTAATATCCTCAGACAATGAGCCTGAAAAAACTAAAACTCCATCTTTATCTACTATGTGCGATTCTTTATCTACAAGTTTCAGACATATCTCTTGATCTGATTCCTCTATCCGGAATATGGTTCCAGGCTTTAGCCCAAGATCATTACGCACTTTTTTGGGAATGAGGATTCTCCCCAATTTATCCAGTGCTATTTCCATAACAATTTCCTTTTTTGGCAAATTCATAAACCAATTACCACAAATTAACGCCAATTATTTAACAAGGCAAGCATTATCATTGTATGACCTAAGTTGAGCGATTAGCTGTTAGCCATTAGCGTTTAGCTTTGAAAAATCAAGGCATTACATTAATTAGAAATAACACCCAACGGGTGAAAGTTTGTAATAGCAAAACATCCTGTAATCATTAAACTAATAGCTAACCGCTCAAGGCTAATCGCTCAATTTAGGTGTGACAAACTTGATTTTATAAATTACCCATAATCGTTACGAGGATTCTCAAAATGACACCAATCTTGACATTCATCGGCTGGCACAATTCCGGTAAAACCACTGTAATCAGAGAAGTAGTACGAAGACTGCGCGACAGGGGATATAAAATAGCTGTGATTAAATCAACCAAGCATAGAGGGCTAAATCTTGATTCCCCTGGTTCGGACTCTTATTTGTATGGAAAAGATGGAATAGAATCCGTAGCCCTAATATGCCCTGATGAGCTGATCCTGTTTCAAGAAAATACCGGAGAGAATCTGAAACATCTGGCCTTTCGACTTTTTCCTGATGCGGACCTGGTGATTGGCGAAGGGTTCAAGCACGCATCAGGGATACCGAAGATCGAGGTCACCAGGGCTGACGAATCTAAAGAACCACTTCGCGAGTCGGTTTCCGATGTAAGGGCTGTGGTGTCAGACTATGAAGTATCATTTGATAAGGTTTTTAAAATCAGCCGGATTGCAGAACTCACAGATTTTATAGAAAACAGCTTTTTAAACGATAAGAAAGATGAAGTGTGCCTGTTCGTAGATGGTCGTGAGATCTCTTTAAATAACTTTGTCCGCAACTCACTAAAGGGTATAATCTTAGGCTTTATTAACTGCCTGAAATTTACCCGGGGCGCACAAAAACTGGAGATCCGCATAAAAGGGCCTGGCTAAAAAGCCGGGGTTGATTACACAGCAAAAACCCTTAAGGTGCATAAGATGCAGGACAACGGATGGCATCAACAACCAAACAGGAATACTGAGCCCCTGGTAATTCGACCTTTTTCAGATTTGGGACAATTGATCTCAAAGGCGAAAAAGCACGCACTTTTAACAAAGGAGAATTCTTCAGCCAATAACAGACACACGAACTGTCCGGAGAAGGAACCCTCATTGCCGGAGCTGACCCGTGAATATCAAGAAACAAAACTCTTCCTCAAGGCCACAACAGACGTAAAACCGCTGGACTCGACCAAAATCAAAGAGGCCTCAAATCCATCCCCAAAAAAATCCACCTTTATACATGAGGATGAACAAACCTTGATATTCAAGGAGCTTAAGGCGCTTGTTGACGGCACAAAGCCTTTGCCTGTTCATCACACTCCTGAATATGTGGAATGGACCTGGACCGGTGATAATCCTGAACTTGCGAGCAGACTTCACAAGGGGACCTTTGCAGTTCAGGCCTATTGTGAATTGCATGGCATGGACTCAGTCGCGGCCCTTTCAGCATGTGAGGATTTTCTTGCCCAAGCCCTTTTAGAGAACAAGAGATGCGTTGCCTTTGTTCACGGAAGGGGACTATCATCCCCTGGGGAACCTGTCCTTAAAGGGACCGTGATAAAATGGCTCACCAACGGGCCTTACAGGCGCTTTATTCTGTCCTTCAGCAGTGCGCCCATCTGGGATGGCGGCGCAGGCGTTACCTATGTGCTCCTAAGGAGGCGTCCGGCAAAGCGCAGACGCAAAAAAACAGGCAGGAAGCTATGGTGATGTCTCATAGGCACAACCCACACGGATTCTTTGTAGTGGTGGAGGGTATTGACGGCACAGGTAAGACTACGCTGGCCCGCAATATATACCTCCGTCTTAAAAACAAAGGATTTCCTGCCATCTTCACCTTTGAGCCCACAGACGGTCCTTGGGGGAAAAAGTTGCGCCGGAGTTTTTCCGCGCCCGGGCGGCTGACACCGGGAGAAGAGTTAGAACTCTTCCTTAAAGACAGAAAAGAGCATGTGGAAAAGATTATCCGTCCGTCTCTCGAACAGGAAAAAATCGTGGTCTGCGACCGCTACTACTTTTCTACAATGGCATATCAGGGAGCTAGAGGTCTTGATCCGGAAGCAATCAGAAAAACAAATGAGACATTTGCGCCGATGCCTGACCTTGT
>JAUWGF010000202.1:0-2592 GCA_030606515.1 Deltaproteobacteria bacterium
TGACCATGTTCGCCTGAAAAACTATTAGTAACTTCGCCAACTTTCTGTAAAATAAACTCATTGCATCTTTTTTATAATACAAATAATGTCTAAAAAGCTTGCATCACAGAAAAAAGGCGATAAAAACATACCTTAAAGTAAAAAATTAATAACCATTTGGTCTGTACCAAAATTCATTTACTGTGTCAAGCTTTCATTGAATGGCCATTCACACTAAAGACCAGGCTATCTTGTTGATTTAAATATTGAAATAAAAGCATACTCCAAGGAGAACCTGACATGCTCATAACCGGCAAAACAATTACCCTGTGCCTGCTGATCACCTTTTCCATTCTCCTCATCATGCCCTTTGGCTCTTTGGCAAGGGAACTTATTCCCGGGCTGAACAAGACCAGGCTCTCTAACGGACTTACTGCCATTGTGAAAGAAAACCACAGGGCGCCGGTTGTGGCCATACAGGTGTGGGTTCAAGCAGGCAGTGTTTACGAAACCGAAGGGGAGAGAGGCATTACCCACTTAATCGAACACATGATCTTCAAGGGCACAGAAAAAAGAGGGCCTGGAGAAGTGGCAAAGGAAATAGAATCTGTCGGAGGGTCCATTAATGCTTACACCTCTCTTGATTATACAGTCTACCACTGCGTGGTCCCAAAACAGTTCCTGGACAATGCCCTGGACGTACTTTCCGACGCGGTATTTCACTCATCATTTGATCCCGATGAATTAGAGCGAGAGAAAAAAGTGGTGCTTGAAGAAATAAGGATGAGAAACGACAGGCCAAGGACAAGACTTTTCAGCTTATTAATGGAGACAGCATATAAGGCACACCCATATGGATTCCCTGTAATCGGCTATCCTGAAACGGTCGAGTCTTTTGGACGCAAAGACATCCTGACCTATATGGAAAGAAGGTATCGACCATCACAAATTACCGTTGTTGTTGTTGGAGACGTCGGGGCATCTCAGGCCCTGGCCGGTATCCAGGACACCTTTGGATCAGTAACAAAAAAAGGGCCTCAGGAATTCACCTATCCATCAGAGCCGCGGCAGGACGCCCCGAGGATCGCCATGGAGGCAATGGAAATCCAGGAAGGCTACCTGGCTGTAGCGTTTTCAGGACTACCCAGCTTCAATGACCCGGATGTACCTGCCCTGGACGTTTTAGCTGCCCTGCTTGGAAAAGGGGAGAGCTCACGCCTCACCTCGTCTCTACGAAATCGTTTGCAGATGGTCCATAGCATTGATGCAGCAGCACTTACACCTACAGGACCGGGAATCTTTGAGATCACCGCCTCTCTTGACCCGGAAAAGACCCAGGAAGCATTGCCGCAGATCTTCCATGAGATCTTCCGTCTGGAGAACGAGGGAATCATTGAGGAAGAGCTGGAGCGCGCTAAAGTCCAGGTAGAAACGGGTTTTGTTTATAGCCAGGAGACCATGGAAGGAGAAGCAAGAAAGCTTGGTGTCTTTGAGACCCTTTCAAAGGACCCTCATGCAGAAAAACTCTATCTTGAGAAAGTCCGGGAGGTGACGGCCCAGGATGTCCAGCAGGTTGCCGGGCAAATTTTCAGACAGGAAAACATCAGCGTGGCCATGGTAATGCCTGAGGACCGCCTGCCTGAGCTTACGAGCCAGGAACTGGCCGTAATGGTCCAGGAAGCGGAACTCCTGGCCAAGGGAATAGAGTCTGATAGCGGCACTCTTATCCGCACTGTCAAGAGGTTTAGCCTTTCAAACGGCCTCACGGTCTTAGTCCAAGAGGCCCCGGGAGTACCTACGGTTGCTGTAACACTGGTGTTCCCGGGAGGAGTGAGATACGAAAGTGAGAAAACCGACGGTCTCTTCAACTTCCTCACAAAGGCCTGGACAAAAGGAACCGAAGCCCACAGCGCCCAAGGTATTGCCGAACTAATAGAGGGCCTGGGTGGTAGTATCAGCGGCTTTTCCGGTCAGAATACCCTTGGGCTTCAAGGCCGTTTTTTGAGTCAAAATCTGGATAAGGGCCTTGCCCTCTTTACTGAGATCCTGCTCACTCCCACCTTCCCATCTGAAGAAACAAAAAAACTCCGTCCCTTGATACTGGCACAGCTTAAACGTCAGGATGATTATCTGCCCGGAGTTGCAGTAAGGGAATTCCGTCGCCTGCTTTTCTCGCCCCATCCATATGGCATGGACCCGTTGGGCAAGGCCTCTGTTATCAAAGCCATCAGCTCAAAGGAATTGCTTGAGACCTATCGGAATTTTGTAATACCTGACAGGGGAGTACTCTCCATAGTGGGAGATATTCGTACTGAAGAAATCATATCGAGCATTGAGACCATGCTTGGTGCCTGGTCGGCGGAAACAGAATCGGTCCTTTCCACACCTCCTGAACCAGACCCACTGATTTCACCCAGAATTCTAACCCTGAAAAGGGTAAAACAACAAGTACACATTGTGCTTGGTTTCCCGGGGACCACTTTTAACAACCCTGACCGCTATGCCCTTCAAACCCTGAATGCAGTACTTTCAGGTCAGGGCGGCCGCCTGTTCATGGATCTCAGGGACAAGGAAAGCCTGGCGTATTCCGTGACCTCATTCCTGGGGCTTGGC
>JAUWGF010000146.1:0-4747 GCA_030606515.1 Deltaproteobacteria bacterium
AGTACCAGGATGTCTCCCCCTGGTTTTTCCTGCAAAAGACGCACCTTTCCCAACCGGGCAAGCTCAAGTATTGCCAGAAACGTAACGACGATCATTTCCCGATCTTCTGAAGAAAATAACTCAAAGAAACGGATACTTCCTATCTGGTTAAGCTCTTCGGCAATAGATTCCATTCGTTCAGAAAGACTGGCCTTGGCCCTGGTAATTTCAAGGACTCTGGGAAGAGAACTGTTTCCCAATACCTTTTTGAAAGCAGAGATGAGGTCTGTGAGGCTTACGTCAAGGGTATCCTCAAATCCGGCAGGGTCAGAGACTTCCACATTACTTCCTAATTCTTCATTCTCCAGCCCTCCTACGCGGATAAACACATCCCTGCCCAATATAGGTCTGCACTCAAGGGACGCGGCTGCTTCTCTCATCTGAACCAACTCTTGAAGGGGCCGGACCAACTCAAGTCTGGGGTCGTCTTCAGTATCCGCGGGATCAGGCCTTGGCAGCAGCATCCTGGATTTGATGTGCATCAAGGTGGCAGCCATCACCAGATATTCACCGGCCACCACCACGTCAAGGGCGGCCTGCATGAACTCCAGATACTCCAGGTACTGGGCCGTGACTACAGATATGGGAATATCGGTAATCTCGAGCTTATTCTTCTGGATTAAATGAAGGAGCAGATCTAAGGGTCCCTCGAAGGCTTCCAGCTTTACTTGGCATTCCGGTTCCAAACGGCACTCCAAACCTGCGCCATTGTGGACTGCGCAACCTTTCTGGCCCTGTTGGCCCCATCTGCCAATATGGCCCTGACTTTGCCTGGATCGGCAGCAAGGGCCTTTCTCCTCTGCCGGATCGGGTCCATTTGCAGGACAATGGCCTCTGCAAGTTCTTTCTTACATGCCGCACAGCCCCGCTTGGCTGCCTTGCATTCAGACACAATGACCTCAAGCTGTTCTGCCGGCAGATAAAGCTGATGAAGCTTGAAGGCTATACAGCGGTTTTCAGGATCACCAGGGTCACCCATCCTTGGCCGCTCCACATCAGTTATCATTGTGGATATTTTTTTTATTACCACGTCCGGGGGATCTGACAGAAATATGGAATTTCCATAACTCTTGCTCATTTTTCTGCCGTCCAGCCCTGGGAGTTTGGGAACCTCTGCCAGCAAGGCATCAGGTACTGGAAAAACGTCCCTATACAGATAATTAAACCTGCGTGTGATTTCCCGGGTTAGTTCAATATGGGGCAGTTGATCCACGCCCACTGGCACCTTGTGACCCTTGTACAGCAGTATGTCGGCAGCCTGAAGGACCGGATAGCCCAGGAAACCAAATGTTGCGAGGTCCTTTTCCTTGAGATGCTGTTGCTGTTCCTTGTACGTAGGGTTGCGCTCCAGCCATGAAACAGGCGTAATCATGGAAAGCATAAGATGAAGCTCTGCGTGCTCCTTTACTTCTGACTGAACAAACAGTGTAACCCTGTCCGGGTCTATGCCCACAGCCAGCCAGTCCAGTACCATCTCATCCATGTTTCCCGGTATTTCCTGCGGACGTTCGTAACTGGTAGTCAGGGCGTGCCAGTCAGCCACAAGAAAAAAGCACTCATATGTCTCTTGAAGACGTTTCCAGTTCTCAAGCACACCGTGCAGGTGCCCCAGGTGTAGCTTGCCAGTGGGCCTCATGCCACTGAGTATTCGTTGTTTCGCCTGTTCACTCATAAAGGCCTGCCTAATGTACCGTTCCTAATAGGAGTTTATTCAGATAAAGAATCACCGGGATGATAAAGCGGCCAGCTACCCCTGTAAAGACAAGTACCAGAATAAGCAAAAAACCATAGCGTTCAAACCTCTCAAAGGAGATAGCCAGGTCAGGGGGAAGTATCCCCATAAGGACCTTGCTGCCATCGAGAGGCGGGATGGGAAGGAGATTGAACACCGCAAGCCCTATATTAATCTGCACACTAATCTGCACACTCACATATGCCATGTATAGAACCGGACGCACGAAAAAGCCTGACGTCTCCCAAAACGGCCCTAATACCTGTCTCAACAAAACAGCACTCAATATTGCCAAGAGGATATTAGCCCCGGGACCTGCCAGTGCAACCCAGACCATGTCATTCCTGGGATTCTTAAAATAACTGGGATTAACCGGTACCGGCTTTGCCCAACCTATGGTCTGAGTAAGAAAAAATACCATTGTACCGATGGGATCGAGATGACGAATAGGGTTAAGGGTAAGGCGCCCCATAAGCTTTGCAGTGGGATCACCAAGGCGATAAGCCACCCATCCGTGGGCCATCTCGTGCACGGTAACGGCAAGAAGTATGGGTGGTGTGAGTATTGCGAATCTCTGAATAATAGCAGCAAAATCCATAATTTTTTTAATATACTACAATGAGATACAAAATCCAAAATAAACTCTGTGATCATTTCGGCTTGTCGGTTATGGTTAATCACTATCCACCGGGGGTCTGGATAGGGAAATTAACTAGAAAACATGAAAGGAGAAACGGATGAAAGAATGGAAACGGATTGCGTATTTACCATTAGCGTTACTGATTTTTTTTACCATATCAACGGCGGCTTACGGCGATCTTTACTGGGAATCCGAGAGTGTTAGTGAGGGGCTACCTGCTGGTTTACCCAGTAATTTGCCTAAACAAATGCTCGATCAGTTCAATAAGGCTGAGACAATTAGGCACTATCTTACTTCATATGCTTACCGTACGGATACAAGTGATGGCATAATGATAATTGAATATGATACTATGACGATGTATCATATTAACATCAAAGACAAAACCTATACAAAGGTTAATATGACATCTATAATGGACAATGAACGTGGAAGAGGGATGGTGGAAGAGTTAGCGGAAGAAATGAAGGTAACTTCTACGAATGAAACAAAGAAAATTGCCGGCTATATGTGCAAAAGGTACAATATGACCATGATGGGCAGCAACAACGAATTTTGGATTTCAAAGGATGTGAAGGGATACAAAGAATATACTGCCTTTGGCAAAAAGATGGAAAAGATGTTTGAGAAAAATCCGATGATGAAGAAAATGGGCATGGCGGGTAATTTGGATGGTTTTCCGGTCCAAACAGTGACAAGTGTGATGGGTATAACGACCACAACTACCTTGAAGACCATTGCGGAAAAGGCCCTGAGCAAGGATTTGTTTGAGATACCAAAAGGGTATAAAATGCTGGATCTTGAGGCCCCACCTTATTAGATTGCCGGTGCATTAAATTGAGAGTTCGTGCGCATCATTTGTGTACCATGCCGTGCGGACTCTCTGTTTTTTCCTGCCTAACGCAACTTCTTAATAAAGCTGGGCATTCCGACAGATTCCCCCCAACTAATTCCCAGCCTTTAAGTTATTGTGTATTTGCAGGCTTTTTGTTAAATAGAACCGATACGTTTTGTCAACGAGCATATTCCAAGGGAAGCAAAAAAGAATTATCACGAAAGCGCGAAAGATTGAAAACACGAAAGGGAAGTCTGTGGATGGACGCGCCGACTGGACTTTTAGGTTTTTGTTTCGTGTTTTCGTGATTGATTTTGAATAGTTTCTTAACCGTACAGTTGTGAGAATTTTGAGCAATTCAAAATATGACTAGTGAAAATCGAATAAAACAAATCCGCAATATAGGAATAATTGCGCATATAGATGCTGGAAAGACCACTCTCACTGAGCGTATTCTATTTTATACAGGCAAAACCCATAAGATGGGCGAAGTCCATGACGGCCAGGCTACCATGGATTGGATGCCTGAAGAACAGGAGAGGGGAATTACAATTACCTCTGCGGTTACAACCTCTTACTGGCTGGGAAAAGAGATTCATATAATCGATACTCCGGGCCATGTGGATTTTACGATAGAGGTAGAGAGGTCTTTGAGGGTACTAGACGGTGCAGTTGGGGTTTTCTGTGCAGTTGGAGGAGTTGAACCCCAGTCAGAGACCGTGTGGCACCAGGCAGACAAATACAAAGTCCCGAAGATTGCTTTTATCAATAAAATGGATCGGCTTGGGGCCGACTTCCTGGACGCTGTTAAACAGATGAAAGAACAGTTGGGAGTCTATCCGCTTATCTTGACTCTGCCTGTTGGTTCTGAGGATTCTTTTCAAGGTGTGTTCGATCTTGTTAAGGAAAAAATGGTTGTATGGGACGAAGCAACTCAGGGAGTCGAGTTTAAAGAAAGTCCCATACCGGAAGAATATCGGCAAGAGGTATCTAAGGCCAGGGAAAATCTGCTTGAGGCCCTTTCCGGCGTAGATGATACCATAATGGAAAAGTACCTGGATGAGGAAACCATAAGTGACCAGGAATTACACGAGGCCATCAGGCGGGCGTGCATTGGACTTCAGTGTGTTCCTGTTTATTGCGGTTCTGCACTTAAAAACAAGGGGGTACAGCTTTTACTGGACGGCATAATCAGATATCTGCCGAGTCCTCTGGATGTGCCGTCGGTAGAAGGCATAAATCCTGTTACAGACACTGTTGAAAAACGTCTCAGTCAAGACAATGCCCCGCTTGCTGCCCTTGCTTTTAAAGTCCAGATGGATCAGGGGCGGAGGATGACCTATGTGCGTGTCTATTCCGGAAAATTAAGGGCGGGAGATGAGGTATGGAACCCTGGTAAAAGGCTTAAGGAAAAGGCCGCCAGGATCTTGCAGATGCATGCCAACAAGAGAGAAAGGATCAAAGAGGCCGGAGCAGGTAACATAGTGGCTGTTATGGGTCT